>NZ_JBHJQI010000033.1:0-67940 GCF_042262805.1 Streptomyces sp. NPDC056361 | reverse complement strand
GACGTGGTTAGCACCAAGATGACGGCCGCCGCCCCGAGCACCGGGGCGGCGGCCTTCGCCGTGCATCAGGCGGACGTCAGTCCTTCTTCTCCTCCAGGCGGGGGAAGAGCACCGCGCCCTTCGTCACCGTCGCGCCGGCGGGGAGCTTGCCCCACGCCGCCGCGTCCTGGACCGGCTGGGCGGCCAGGGCGCCGAGGGACGCCTCGGCGCCGAGGGAGTCCCAGAGGGCCTGGGAGGTCTCGGGCATGATCGGGTTGAGGAGGACGGCGACGCCGCGGAGGGACTCGGCGGCCGTGTAGAGGATGGTCGCCAGGCGGGCCCGGCCCTCCTCCGACTCGTCCTTCGCGACCTTCCAGGGCTCCTGCTCCGTGATGTAGCCGTTGACCTGCTTCACGAAGTCGAAGATCGCCAGGATGCCGGCCTGGAAGTCCAGCTCCTCGCCGATCTTGGCGTCGGCGGTCGCGACGGCCTTCGCCAGGCCCTCGTGGATCGCCTTCTCCGCGTCGCCGTCGGCCGTCGAGGCCGGCAGCGCGCCGCCGAAGTACTTGCCGACCATCGCCGCCACGCGCGAGGCGAGGTTGCCGTAGTCGTTGGCCAGCTCGGACGTGTAGCGGGCGGAGAAGTCCTCCCACGAGAACGAGCCGTCGCTGCCGAAGGCGATGGCGCGCAGGAAGTACCAGCGGTACGCGTCCACACCGAAGTGCGAGGTCAGGTCCTGCGGCTTGATGCCGGTCAGGTTCGACTTCGACATCTTCTCGCCGCCGACCATCAGCCAGCCGTTGGCCGCGACCCGGCCGGGGACCGGCAGGCCCTGCGCCATCAGCATCGCCGGCCAGATCACCGCGTGGAAGCGCAGGATGTCCTTGCCGACCAGGTGCACGTTCGCCGGGAAGGTCTCCTCGAACTTCGCCGGGTTCTCGTTGTAGCCGACGGCCGTGGCGTAGTTCAGGAGCGCGTCGACCCACACGTAGATGACGTGCTTGTCGTCCCACGGGATCGGGATGCCCCAGTCGAACGTCGAGCGCGAGATGGAGAGGTCCTGCAGGCCCTGCTTGACGAAGTTCACGACCTCGTTGCGGGCCGACTCCGGCTGGATGAAGCCCGGGTTCGCCTCGTAGAACTCCAGCAGCTTCGGGCCGTACTCGCTCAGCTTGAAGAAGTAGTTCTCCTCCTTGAGGATCTCCACCGGCTTCTTGTGGATCGGGCACAGCTTGGTGCCGTCCTCGGCCTCGATGAGGTCCCCGGGGAGCTTGTACTCCTCACAGCCCACGCAGTACGGGCCTTCGTACCCGCCCTTGTAGATCTCGTCCTTGTCGTACAGATCCTGCACGAACTCCTGGACGCGGTCCATGTGACGCTTCTGCGTGGTGCGGATGAAGTCGTCGTTCGCGATGTTCAGGTGCTCCCAGAGGGGCTTCCACGCCTCCTCGACGAGCTTGTCGCACCAGGCCTGGGGCGTGACGTCGTTCGCCTCGGCCGTGCGCATGATCTTCTGACCGTGCTCGTCCGTGCCGGTGAGGAACCACACCTTCTCGCCGCGCTGACGGTGCCAGCGCGTGAGCACGTCGCCTGCGACGGTCGTGTAGGCGTGGCCCAGGTGAGGAGCGTCGTTGACGTAGTAGATGGGGGTCGTGACGTAGTACGCCTTCGACCCCTGCTTCTCGGTTCCAGTGGCCGCCATGGCCGAAATCCTAACGGCCCGACGAAGCTCCCCTCACATCGATAAACCCCGGGGGCGGCCGGTGGCGGGCCCGGGGGCGGTGGCGACCCCGTCGGTCACCACCGCCCCCGCTGCCCGCCCGGAGCGCGGGCCTCAGAACTCCAGGCCGGTGAGCACGCCCCGGTAGAACGCGGCGTGCGCCGTCTCCACCGGCGTCGCGCCCGCGAAGTACACGCCGGTACGGGCCGTGCCGTCGAGCTTCCGCAGGTAGTCGAAGGCCTTGTTGTCCTCCTCGCCCCACACCACGAACCGCCACTGCAGCGGACGGTCCGCCGCCTCGGCCAGCGCCTGCGTGGCCGCAGTCTTCGACTCCGGCGCGCCGTCCGTCTGGAAGACCACCAGGGCCGGACGCGTCGGGTCGGCCTTCTCGTGGTGGGCCAGGACCTCCTCCACGGCACGGTGGTAGTTCGTCCGGCCCAGGCGGCCCAGGGTGCCGTTGACCTCTTCGACGCGGGTCGGCGTCAGGTCGGCCGGAGCCAGGTCGACGGTCCCGTCGATGTCCGTCGAGAAGAACACCGTCGTCACGGTCGCCGCCTCGTCGAGGTGCGCCGCCAGCGCGACCGTCTGCTCCGCCAGTCGCTGCACCGAGCCGTCCTTGAAGTAGCCGCGCATCGACCCGGACCGGTCCACCACCAGGTACACCGCCGCCCGCGCCCCCGCCAGACCCTCCTTCTTCAGGGCCGTTCCCGCCGCCTTGTACGCCTCCGCCAGCTGCGGCGCCCCCGCCTTCACCTTCGCGAGCGCCACCGCGGGCCCCTGCGAGCCCCCGGCACCCTCCGCCTCCGGTGCGGCTTCGCTCTCCGCCGCGGCCTCCGCCTCCGGCGCCGTCTCGTCGGCGTCCGCCGTACCGGCCGGCTCCGCCTCCGCCTCCGGCAGCACCTCGACCGCGTCCGCGGTCGCCTCCACCGGCTCCGCCGCCTCCGCGGCCTCGTCGGCGGCCGTCTCCGGGGCCTCGTCGGCGGCAGCCGCCTCCGGCTCCGGCTCCGCCTCCGCCGCACCGGCGGCAACCGCGTCGGCGCCACCTTCGGCCTCCGTGTCGGCGGCGCTCTCCGCCTCCGCCTCCACAGGCGCGTCGGCCGCAGCCGCGGGCGCGTCCGTCGCCTCGTCCGGGCTCGTGGCGTCAGCGGCCACCTCCGCCTCGGCCGCCTCAGCCTCGGCCGCCTCGCTCGCCTCGGCGTCGGTCGTGGTCGCCACGTCGGCGGCCGGCGCCTCCGGCTCCGCCACCTCGTCGGCGGCCGCGTCGGCGTGGACCGCCTCCGGCTCCGCCGAGTCGGCGGCTTCCGCAGTAGCAGCAGCTTCCGCAGCCGCGTCGGCGTTCACGACCTCGGTGTCGACCGCCTCCGGCTCGCTCGCCTCGGCGACGGCCGTATCCACCGCGTCGCCGGCGTCGTCGGCAACCGCGTCCACCGCGTCCACCGAGTCGCCCGCCTCGGCGACTGCCGTCTCCGAGGCGTCGCTCGTGTCAGCGGCATTCGCGTCCACCCGCTTCACCGGGTCCGCGTCGGCGGCCGGCGCCTCCGGCTCAGCCACCTCGTCGGCGGCAACCGCGTCCACCGCGTCGCCCGCGTCGGCCGCAGCCGTATCCACCGTGTCGCCCGCAGCCACGTCCACCGCGTCGCCCGCGTCCACCGCGTCGCCCGCCTCGGCCGCAGCCGTGCCCGCCGTATCCGCCGTGGTGTCCGCAGTGCGGGCCTTCGGGATCTGGGGGTTGTCGAAGGCTTCGGCGACGAGTTCGTCGGCTTTGCGCTGGGCGGCGGATTCGGGGGTGTCGGGGGACGGGGAGGGGGTCTCACGCGTCTGGGACGGGACGGAGGTTGCCGGGGATTCCTCGCGGTCCCGGCCGAACACCTTGCGCAGCATGCTCCGAATACCCATGGGCGAACCCTTTCGCATGAGATGGGGTGCGGTGTGAATGTCCGTACTGGGCGTTTCGGGAAGATCATCCCTGGCCAGGGCGGATACGTAAGGTTAGCGGCCAGTCCCCGCCTCCTAGGCGACCCGGTCGCCTGCGGTTGCCGCGCATTCATTCGGCGTTCATTCGGTGGCCGTCCGGGTGCAGAGGTCCACACATAGCGTCACGGCCGAAGGATTCCCGACAGCTTGTCGGCGCGGTGTGCGCCGGAGGAGGACGACGTGCGCAAACTGCTGCCGCTGCTGAGCATGAACAACCACGGAGGCGGGCGTTCCGCTCTTACCTGCCGGTACCGGTGCGGCGACGCCTGCTTCCACGAGGTGCCGAACACGAGTGACAACGAGTACGTCGGCGACGTCATAGCCGGGGCGCTGTCGCGGCGTTCGGCGCTGCGGGCGGCGGCGGTCGTGACGGTGGCGTCGGCGGCGGGCGGGGCCGTGGTCCTGGGGAACGCGCCGGCAGCGGAGGCGACGCCGGACGGGCACGGGAAGCCCGGGGCCGTCGACGGGGCGCGCGGGCTGCGGTTCGCGCCGGTCGCGCCGAACACGGACGACCGGGTGACGGTCCCGGAGGGGTACGCGCAGAACGTGGTCATCCGCTGGGGCGAGCCGATCCTGCGGGGCGCGCCGGCGTTCGACTCGGAGAAGCAGACGGCGAAGGCGCAGGCCGGGCAGTTCGGCTACAACAACGACTTCCTGTCGCTGCTGCCGCTGCGGGGCGAGCACGGCCGGCAGGTACTCGTGGCCAACCACGAGTACACCGACGAGGTGCTGATGTTCCGCGGCTACGACGCCGCGAACCCGACGCGCGAGCAGGTGGAGATCGCCTGGGCGGCGCACGGCCTGTCGGTCGTGGTGGTGCAGGAGGAGTACCGGAGCGGGAAGCTGACGCCGGTCACGCGGCACCACCTGAACCGGCGCCTGCACACGACGAGCGAGTTCGAGGTCACCGGGCCCGCCGCGGGCAGCGACCTGCTGAAGACCTCCGTGGACCCGACCGGCCGCAAGGTGCTCGGCACGCTGAACAACTGCGCGGGCGGCACGACGCCGTGGGGCACGACGCTGCACGGCGAGGAGAACTTCAACCAGTACTTCGCGAACGGCAGCTCCGCCACCGACAAGCGGTACGGCGTGGGCACCGGGGCGACCGAGCGGAAGTGGGAGCGGTTCGACAAGCGCTTCGACCTGAAGCAGGAGCCGAACGAGGTGCACCGCTTCGGGTGGGTCGTCGAGCTCGACCCGTACGACCCGGAGTCGACGCCCCGGAAGCGCACCGCGCTCGGCCGTTTCAAGCACGAGGCGGCGCAGCCCCGGCTCACCGAGGACGGCCGTCCGGTCGTGTACATGGGTGACGACGAGCGGTTCGACTACTTCTACAAGTTCGTGTCGAGCAAGCGGATGAAGAAGGGGAGCTCGCGGGCGGCCCGTGAGCACAACCTCACCCTGCTCGACGAGGGCACGCTGTACGTCGCCAAGCTGACCGGCGACTCGCCGGCCGCCGAGATCGACGGCACCGGGAAGCTCCCGAACGACGGCGAGTTCGACGGTTCCGGCGTGTGGATCCCGCTGGCGACCGGCGACGTGTCGCACGTGCCGGGGATGACGGCCGAGGAGGTGTACGTCTTCACGCGCCTCGCGGGCGACAAGGTCGGGGCCACGAAGATGGACCGTCCCGAGGACGTCGAGCCGTCGCCGCGCAGCGGCCGGGTGTACGTGGCGCTCACCAACAACTCGAACCGCGGCAAGGCGGGCTACGCGCCGGCCGACGAGGCCAACCCGCGCAACTCCAACAAGCACGGGCAGATCCTGGAGCTCGCCGAGCACTGGGACGACCCGGCGTCGGACGGGTTCGCGTGGCGGCTGTTCCTGGTGGCGGGCGACCCGAACGACCCGGCGACCTACTTCGCCGGTTTCCCGAAGGAGAAGGTGTCGCCGATCTCCTGCCCGGACAACGTGGCCTTCGACCCGCACGGCAACCTGTGGATCTCCACCGACGGCAACCAGCTCGGCTCGCACGACGGCCTGTTCGGCGTCGCGACGCGCGGCGAGCGGCGCGGTGAGCTCAAGCAGTTCCTGACGGTGCCGCGCGGCGCCGAGACCTGCGGCCCGATCGTCCAGGACCGCCGGGTCCTGGTCGCCGTCCAGCACCCGGGTGAGATCGACGGCGCGTCGGTCGAGAAGCCGGCCTCGGAGTGGCCCGACGGGCCCGGGAAGATCGTCCGGCCGTCGGTCGTCTCCGTCTGGCGCAAGGACGGTCGCGACATCGGCGTGTGACGCCGGCAGGGCCCCCGCGAGGGGGCCCGTAGCGGGACCGGGGAGGGCATGGGGCGGGGTGTGTGTCACGCCACCCCCAGGCCCTCCCTGAACCGTACGAACTGCTCTTCCGGGTCGCCCGTGTAGGCCCAGGGGACCCAGGCCGCCCGGGCGCCGAGCAGGGCGAGGACGTCCCGGGCGATCTCGACCTGTCCGGCGTAGCAGGCGGCGTGGGCGAGGAAGTTGAGGTCGGCGACCTCTTCGGGGGCGACGGGCCGCCCGGGGTCCCGGCCGCCGATCCAGCGGGCGTGGGTGCGGCGGAGTTCGGTGACCGCGAGTTCGTGCTTCCAGTGCTGGTCGAAGCCGCGGACGGGTCCCCGGCCGAGTGCCCCGTCGGCGATGTACCGGTACTCCTCGACGCGGGCGACCTGCACGAGGACCGGGAGCGGGGAGCCGGGCGGGGCGACGCCGGCGGCGTCGCGGGCGAAGTCGTACATGCTGCCGTGGGTGCCGTGCCACCGGGCGGACCAGTAGCGCAGCACCTGGATGTGGCCTTCGGTGTTGTACGGGTCGCGGCGGCGCAATTCGTCGAACCAGTGGCGGAGTTCGCGGCGCGGTACGCCGCCCTCGTAGAGCCGGGCGACCGAGAGCAGCGACACCCACGGCATGGGGTCGGCGGGGGCGGCCTCGGCGGCGCCCCGGCAGGCGTCGACGGCGGCGTCGATGCGGCCGCGTTCGAGGGCGGCGCCCCGGCCGGCGGCGATGGCCGCGTCGAAGACCCGTACGACCTCGGTCGCGGCGCGCAGGACGGCGGCGTCGGGGTTGCCGGGTTCGGCGGCGCGCCAGGTCTCGACGGTGGAGCTGCCGGCGGCGGCGTGCGAGAGGAGCCGCAGGCGGTGGGTGCGGCGGGCCCAGTCCGTCCCGGTGGCGGCGAGCAGGTCGCGTACGCCCTGCCAGCGGCCGATGACGATGTCGTGGCGCGCCTCGGTCAGTGCCCGGTCCCCGAAGTCCGGGTCGAAGTCGGGCGCGAAGCGCTCCGGTCGCGCCGGTCGCGCCAAGCGGCGGCGTACGGCCATCGGGGGCCTCCTTCGGGTTCGGCTGCCGTCGGAAGTCGCCTCGTCCCGGGGGAGCGGGGAGCGGGGCGGTGGTCTCGGGTCGCCCCGTCGCACGCGGCGGGGCGGGGGTCAGAAGTCGGTGGCGTAGCTCTTCTCGTGGTCGCCGGTGCGGGCACGGGGGGTCGCCGGGCCGGAGTCCTGGGTGGCGGCGAGGGCGCGGGCGGCGTCCAGGCGGGCGGGGCGGTAGTAGTCGCTGCCCTTGCGCCAGTAGACGACGAGCGGGACGACGCCGAGGAGCAGTCCGCCGAGGCCGATGGCGAGGGCGGTGGAGGAGAGTTCGCCGAGCGATTCGACGAAGGCCCACAGCATGAATCCGGAGCCGAGCAGCGGCCACAGGCCGCCGAGGACGAGGTTGCGTACGGAGCGCAGCAGCAGCGACTTGTAGGCGACGACGGCGGCGATGCCCGCGAGGCCGTAGTAGAAGGCGATCTGGAGGCCGATCGCGGCGACGGCGTCGCTGAGGATGCGCTGTACGGAGCCGGCGGCCGCGGCGGCGGCGAACATGAGGAGGGCGGCGCCGCCGACGGTGGCGATGGCGACCCACGGGGTGTTCCAGCGGCGGTGCACGGTGCCGAGCGCGGCCGGCAGGGTCCGGTCGCGGCCCATGGCGAAGAGCGAGCGGGTGACCTGGAGGAGGGTGGTCTCCAGGGTGGCGACGGTCGACAGGAGGACGGCCACGACGAGGAGCTTGCCGCCGACGCCGGGCCAGATCTCCTGGCCGAGGACGGCGAGGACGTTGGGTCCGGCGGTGCGGATCTCCTCGGCGCTGAGCAGCACGTTCACGGCGACGGTGAAGGCCTCGAAGAGGACGAACACGAAGCCGACGCCGACGAGCGCGGCGAGTCCGGCGGTGCGCCGGCTGTCGCGGGTCTCCTCGCTGAGGTTGCTGGTGACGTCCCAGCCCCAGTAGTAGAACGCGGCGATCAGCGCGCCGGCGGCGAAGCCCTCGGGGCCGTCGAACCGGTCGAGGGCGAACCAGGACCAGTCGAAGGCGGTGGCCCGCCCCCGGTGGGCGACGGCGGCGAGCACGAAGCCGAGCAGGATCAGCATCTCGACGCCGGACATGATCAGTTGGGCCCGTACGGTGAGCCGGGCGCCGCCGAGGACGACGAGCAGCATCATCAGGAACCAGCCGGCGCCGACGGCCGCCGCGAGCGGGGTGTTCGCGGCGAGGTCGGGGTCGATCAGGGAGAGCGTGAGGGAGCCGGCGGGCAGCGAGCCGGCCACCATGAAGACGGTGGCGGCGAAGACCAGCGCCCAGCCGGACAGGAAGCCGAGGAAGGGGTGGAGGGTGCGGCCCACCCAGGAGTAGCCGGCGCCGGCGTTGACGTCGATCCGGCCGAGGCGGGCGTAGGCGAGGACGATGCCGAGCATCGGTATCGCGCAGTACAGCAGGGCCGCGGGGCCGGCGTAGCCGACCGCGCCGAAGAGGACGGCGGTCGTCGCGGCGAGCGAGTACGCCGGGGCGCTGCCGGCGACGGCCATGACGATCGTGTCGAAGGTGCCGAGGACGTTGGGCTGGAGCCCTCTGTTCGTGGTGGTGCGCATGGCGTGTCCTCGGGGCGAGGTGACGTGAGGTGGGGTGGTGCGGGGGGTGGGCGGAGTGCGGGCGGCGGGGCAGGGCGAAAGAGGGTGTGCGTCGGGCCGGTTGCCGACGGCGGTGGGCGCGGATCACGGTGAATTCGAGCGCATCGTAGTCGCCCGGGTGGCTTCCGGTAACGGCGGTGGGGAAGGTTCCGTTCCGTGACCGCCGGTAAGTCCGCCGGTACGCCCCCTTGGGGAGGTTTACCGCAGGTCGGGACTGGCGATGGCGCGGGCCGCGCGGACCTCCTGGCGGAGCGGTTCGAGCACTCCGCTCTCGTCCCCGGGCAGTTCCGAACGCACCTCGACGAGGGTCTCCGAGGCCCGCAGCCCTTCCGCGAGCTCCCGCAACTCGCGCTCCACGGCCGCGACCTCGGCCGGGTCGGGAGCCGGGGCGCCGTGGTCCACCCGGATCCGGGCCGCCGTCGTCGCGTCCACGATCCGCTCGACGGCCACCACGAGCGGCCACCAGGCGGCGGCCCGGGCGCCGGTGGGCGGCGGTTCGGTCAGCGCGCGCTGGAACTCGGAGCGCACGCCCGACAGGTCCCGGTACAGCTTGCGCCGG
Source organism: Streptomyces sp. NPDC056361 (assembly GCF_042262805.1). Taxonomy (NCBI): domain Bacteria; kingdom Bacillati; phylum Actinomycetota; class Actinomycetes; order Kitasatosporales; family Streptomycetaceae; genus Streptomyces; species Streptomyces sp. NPDC056361. The sequence goes on along the minus strand of NZ_JBHJQI010000033.1, from coordinate 58,795 downwards.
GCCCGGTGGCGGTCGGCGCGGGAGGACTCCCCGGCGCCGCCCCCGAAGGCCCGTGCCACGTACGCGGCGGTGTCGGCGACCGCGTCCGCGAGCCGGTCCCCGATCCGGGTGTGCCAGGACTCCGGCCAGAGGAGGTAACCGGCGACGAGCGCGATGGCGCAGCCGATCAGCGAGTCGTAGAGCCGCGGCATGACCAGGTCGAAGCCCTGGTGGTTGAGCGTGTCGGAGAGCAGCAGGATGACCGGGGTGATCGCCGCGGTCTGGAAGGCGTACCCCTTCGCGGAGAACGCCGGGATCAGCGCCGCGAGGACGACCATCACCGGCACGTCCCACCAGCCGCGCGGCACCTGGGACAGCACGAACGCGGCGAGGACGAGACCGACCGCCGTGCCGGCCGCCCGCAGCACCGCCCGCGAGAACACCGACCCGAAGTCCGGCTTCATGACGAACGTGACCGTGAGCGCGACCCAGTACGAGCGCGGTACGGCGATCAGCGACACCAGCGCCTGCGCGAGCCCGATGCACAGCGCCAGCCGCAGCCCGTACCGCCAGGACGCCTCGGAGAACAGCACGGCCCTCGCGGCGCGGCGGGCCCGCACCCGCAGCGCGGCCGGGCGCCCGAGCCGGTCGTCCACGGTGTACGGGTCGGGGTCCGTCTTGTGCACCACGGCCGCCGCGTGCCGCAGCGCGTGGTCCACCGCCCGCTCCGCGGGCCGCTCGGGCACGGGCAGGTCCAGGTCCCGAGTGCCCGTCCGCCCCTCCTCGACGGCGTCCGCCAGCTCGCGTACGGCCGCCGGGATCGCCGCCGGCAACGGTCCGACCAGGCGCGCCCGCAGGTGGGCGGCGGGCGCGGCCTCCAGGAGCGGAATGAGGACGTTCAGCTGGGAGAGCATCCTGACCAGGTTCGGCGCCCGGCCGTGCTGGCGGGTCCTGCGGGCCAGGATGAGGTCGTACGACTGGTTGAGGGAGGCCGTGACGTCCTGCCGCCGCTCGTCGTACGCGTCGGTGCCCGTGGCCTCGTACAGCTCGGCGAGGGACCGGTAGGTCGCGGCGACGGCGGCGCGCTCGGGGGCGGCGCGGCGCAGCGGCCAGCCGAGGAGCGTGAGGACGAGGACGAAGAGCCCGCCGAGGGTGAGGAGGAGGGGGGCCTTCCACCAGGGACCCGGCATCGGGAGCCCCGCGCCGACGACGCAGTTGAGGAGCAGCAGCAGCCCCGACACCGAGGCGACGGCACCGATCGACGAGATCATCCCGGAGATCAGCGCGACGAGCGTGAGCGCGGCGACGGCGACCCATCCGTGGCCGAACACGAGGGTTCCCAGGGTCACGCCCAGCGCGCCGAACAGCTGGGGCACCGCGATGTTGAACACCCGCATCCGGTACGCGTCAGCGGTGTCCCCGATGACCCCCGACAGGGCGCCCATCGACACCAGCGCCCCGTACTCGGGCCGCCCCACGGCCAGTCCGACCGCCAGTGGCGCCGCCAGCGCCACCGACGCGCGCACCACCGCCGCCCACGGGATCGGGGTCGGTGCCGGCTTCCACCCCGCGGTCAGCCATGCGGGCGGGGCGAGCCGGGCGGAGAGGTCGGACCGATCGGGGCGTGCCATGTGCCCTAACGTACGTCGGTCCGGCCGTCGGACCGTTCAGACCGTGTGGTCGACGAGGAAGACGTCGAGGGACTGCGTGACGAGGTCGATCTGGTTGGCGAAGGACCTGGTGAGCACGGTGCTGGACGAGGAGTAGACCATTCCGACCGGGGTCCGGTCGGGGGTGAAGGTCCACACGATCGCGCCGGAGTCTCCCTTCCTGCTGAAGGGCGTGCCGATGGTGCCGGTGGCGTCGATGACGATGGCGCCGGAGAAGTAGGCCTTCTGGTCCCCGTAACGCACCCAGTGGGAGCCGCCGATCTCCTTGACGGTGCCGACCGTCGTCTCCGTCGTGCGGCCGCCCTTGAAGACGATCATCCCGATGGTCGCCGCGGCGGTCGTGGTGCTGATGGGCACCTCCACCGGGGTCAGCACTCCGGTGGTCAGGATGTTGGGGCTGACCTTCTTCGGGACGGCCCAGGCGGTGGCGCAGTCGACCGAGTTGATGACGCCCCCGAACTCGATCAGGGTGCGCCGTTCGAGCACGGCGATCAGGTCGTTCGGGCACGAGCCCGAGTCGGCGCGCCCGGGCTGGGAGATGCACGTTCCCAGTGGCGCCGTGTTGGAGTCCGCGATGACGTGGTTGCAGCTGATGAGGAGCGTCCTCAGGTCGCGCGGGAACGACCGGCCCGTCGCCAGGCAGCCCAGCGTGCCGGCGGACGCCGGCAGGACGGGCGTGCTGATCGAGATGCCGCCGGGTGCGGGTCGGCTCTGGAAGGTGTATCCCGAGGCCTCGATCTCCCCGGTGACGACCGGGATGACCGGAACGTTCGGGGAGGCGGCGACCCGCACGCCCAGCTGCTCGACGAGCACTTCCTCGACGGCGTCCGCGCTTCTCGGGCGGGTCAGATAGACGCTCAGCGTGGGCTGACCCGGTTCGATGTGGCTGCTGCGGAGACCGTATTCGGAGGGTAGGGCCCGCCCGATGCCGACGCCCTGGATGTTCATTTCCTCGGTGAGGCCCTCCAGGGTCTGGACTCCGCTGCGCAGCTCGCCCTGACCGGTGAGGATCCCTTCGATCGCGGCTCGCGCGTCGACGAGTTCCGTGGGGAATTCGTCGGGATCGAATCCGAGGTGATCGGACGTCACCTCTGGCTGCCGGAATTCCACGTTCTCGCCGGAGGATGCGAAATCATCGGGTGGTGGTTCGTTGATTCTGGGCACGACAGCCTCCTGGAAGGTGGAGATGCATCAGTCGTGTGAATCAAGCGCCGTGAACCATGCGCCATGAATCAAGCGTAGGTCCGGGCAGGAGAAGATCGCACGTCAGTTGCGGTAGGACTCGACCTCGGAGGCGGGGCGCAGGGCGGCGGTGTCGGGGTCCTCGCCGAACTCGGATTTGGCGCGGCGCTGCCGGAGCAGGTCCCAGCACTGGTCGAGGCGTACCTCCAGGTCGGCGAGGCGGGCGCGTTCCTCGGGGAGGAGGCCGCCGGTGCGCTGCCGGAGGGCGCGTTCCTCTTCGACGAGGGCGCCGATGTCGTCAAGGATCTCCTCGTTGTCCATGCCTTCCAGCGTGGCGGATCAGCGCGGGGCGCGCAGGTCGAGATCGGTGAGGACGGCGCGGTGGTCGGAGCCGGTGACGTCGAGGAAGCGGACGTCGCGGACGCTGAAGTCGTCGCTGACCAGGACGTGGTCGATCTGGACGAACGGCGGGAGGGGCCCTTCCGAGGGCCAGGTGGGTGTGCGGCTCGCGTTCGCCGATCGCGCGGCGTCGTGGAGGCGGCCGGCGTCGAGGACGGCGCGGAGGGCGGCGTGGTCCTGGGAGGCGTTGAAGTCGCCGGCGACGAGTGCGGGGCCGGTCTGCCGTGCGGCGGTGTCGGCGATCCGGCGGAGTTCGCGTTTCCAGAGCGGGACCTGGTGGGCCAGCGGCGGCATGGGGTGGGCGAGCTGGAGGCGGACGGGTACGCCGGCGATGTCGGCGGTGGCGCCGGGCATGCCCATGGTGGCCGGGATCGTCGCGCGGTCGGCGAGCGGGTAGGCGCTGAGGAGTACGGAGCCGGCGGAGCCGTCGGCCTCGACGGCGGCGTGGTGGGGGAGCTCGGCGGCGAAGGCCGTGGTCAGGGTCCGTCCGCAGGCGCGGTCGCATTCGGACACGAACACGAGCTGGGGGTGTTCCCGGCGGACGATGCCGGTCAACGCGTCGGTGCCCCGGCCGACTTCGACGTTGGAGGCGATGACCTTGATCCGGGCGACGGGCCGGCCCGGGGGGTCGGTGGTCCGCGCGGGGTAGGGCAGGGAGGCCCAGGCGGTGGTGGCGAGGGTCACGGCGGCGAGGAGGCAGAGGGCGCGGCGGCCGGCCGCGGCGGCGAGGAGTGCGGCGAGTCCGGCGGGGACGGTGAGCCAGGGGAGGACGGAGAGGATTTGGGGGACGGGGGTGACGGCGTCCGTGTCGAGGAGCCGGCACGCGGTGACCGGGGCGGACACGGCGAGGAGCAGCACCGCGGCCCAGGCGGCGTGGTGGCGCCTGGGCCGGTGCGACGCGGCGTCGGTCGGCGGGACGTCGTTCAGTGGCGGAGGGCCTGGGCGATTTCGGCCGTGGTGGCGCCGGTGAGGGTGCGGTTGCTGCGGGCGGTGCCGGATTTGGACGCGCCGGGTCCGACTCCGTCGATGGTGAGGACGACCGCGTCGAGCACGTTTCCGTCGTTGTCGCGGAAGTTGACCATGATCGTGTAGTCGGCGCTCTGGTCCTTGGGGTTGGTCGCGGTGATCTCGGCGACGGTGCGGTCCCCGTCGGTCTTGGTGGCGCCGGCCTTGACGTCGCCTCCGGCGTTGACGCCGTCCTTGACCTCGTTCATCTTCTCCTGGGCCGCCGAGGCGACGGCCGCGGTGGCGGAGGAGACGATGTCGCCGGCCGCGTCCTTGGCGGCGTCGCAGCCGGTGAGGGCGAGGGCCGTGGTGGCGGCGAGGGCGAGGACGAGTCCCGTGCTGCGGCGGGTGGTGGTCATCGGGCGCGGCCTCAGAACGTCTCGTCGGTGCCGTACGCGTCGTCCGTGGCCAGTGCCCAGATCACGAAGATCGAGACGGCCATGGAGAAGAGCGCCCACCAGGGCTGGTAGGGGAGGAAGAGGAACTGGAAGAGGATGTTGAGCGAGGCGAGGGAGATGCCGGCGATCCGGCCCCACTCGGCGCCCTTCAGGATCCCGAAGCCGGTGATGGCGATGATGATGCCGAGGATGAGGTGGATCCATCCCCAGGTGGTGAGGTCGAACTTGAAGACGTAGTCGCCGACGCGGGTGTAGACGTCGTCCTCGGCGATGCCTGCGATGCCCTGGAAGACGTCCATGAAGCCGGTGACCAGCATGAGGACGCCGGCGAAGAGGGTGCCTCCGGACGCCCAGGCGCCGGAGGAGCTCTGTTTGCGGGGTGCGGTGTTCTGGCTCATGGCCCCATCGTGCGAGCGTTCGTACGATCGCGAACTTTCAGCTGGGCCGAACGAGTGAGCGGAGGAAGGCGTCGAGCGCCGCGTCGAACTCCTCGGGCCGTTCGAGGTTGGGCAGGTGGGCGGCCCGTTCGACGACGACGAGGGTGGAGTCGGGCAGCAGGGCGTGCATGTCCTCCGCGTCCGCGACCGGGGTGTACGTGTCGTCCCGGCCGACGACGACGAGCGCGGGGACGGTCGCGGCGGCGAGGGTCTCCCGGTAGTCGGGGCGTTCGGCCCGGCCGCGGAGCGCGGCGGCCGCGGCGACCGGGTCGGTGGCGCACATCATGCGGTGGACGTGGGGTGCGGCGTGCGTGTTGTACGGGGCGACCATCCGGTCGAGGACCTCGTCGGCGTAGCCGCGCATGCCGTCCCGCAGGAGGCGGTCGGCCATGGCGTTCCTGGTCCGCTTGCCGTCCTCGGTCTCGGCGGCGGGGAAGGTGTCGGCGAGGACGAGGCCGCGGACGCGTTCGGGGTGGCGGCGGTAGAGCTCCATGGCGATCTGGCCGCCCATGGACAGGCCGGCGAGGACGCACTGCCCGATGCCCAGCTCGTCGAGGAGTCCGACGAGGTCCTCGGCGAACTCGCCGAGGTCGGTGGATGCGGTCATGGCGCCGAGCGGGGTGTCGCCGTAGCCGCGCAGGTCGGGGGCGATCACGCGGTGGGTGCGGGAGAAGCGGTCGATCTGGGGCTGCCACATGGTGTGGTCGAAGGGGTGGCCGTGGACGAGGAGGAGGGCGGGGCCGGTGCCCCGGTCCTCGTAGAAGACGCGGGTGGCGGAGGTTTCGGCGACGGGCATGTCCGCAGGCTAGGCAGCCCCGCGGACTCGGTGCAATAAGATCTTTGCTCTCGGTGCAATGGGTCGGGGCGCGGGGGCTCCCGGCGTCCGGGGAGGGGGTTCCGGGTGGAGGAGTACCGGCGGATCGCGGACCGGGTCGAGGCGGCCGTACGGGAGGGCCGGCTGCGGCCCGGCGACCGGCTGCCGCCGCAGCGGGTGTTCGCCCGCCGCCACGGCATCGCGAACTCGACGGCGATCCGCGTGTACGGGGAGCTCGCGCGCCGGGGCCTGGTCGTCGGGGAGGTCGGGCGCGGCACCTTCGTCCGGTCCGCGCCGCCGCTGCCCGGTCCCGCACTCGCCGAGGCGACCGGGGCGGCACCCGTCGACCTCCAGCTCAACTACCCCGTCGCGGACGGCCAGTCGGAGCTGATGGCCCGCGCGCTCGCCGCGCTCGCCCGGCCCGACGTGCTCGCGGAGGCCGTCTCGGGTCCGGCCGCGGCGACCGGCACCCCTGAGGCCAGGGAGGCGGCGGCCGCCGTGCTCGCCCGGCCCGGCTGGGCGCCGGACCCCGAGCGGGTCCTCTTCGCCGGGAACGGTCGGCAGGCCATCGCCGCCGCGCTCTCCGCGCTCGTCCCGCCCGGCGGCCGGCTGGGCGTGGAGGCGCTCACGTATCCCCTGGTCAAGGCGGTCGCCGAGCGGCTCGGCATCCGGCTCGTGCCGCTCGCCCTGGACGAGGAGGGCGTGCGGCCCGAGGCGCTCGCGGCGGCCCACCGGGCGGCACCGCTCGCCGCCGTCTACCTCCAGCCGACCCTGCAGAACCCGCTGTCCGCGACCGCGGGCGAGGGGCGGCGGGCCGAACTGGCCGAGCTGCTGCGGAGCCTGGACCTGACGGCCGTCGAGGACACCACCTGGGCCTTCCTCGTGCCGGACGCGCCCGCGCCGCTCGCGGCCCACGCGCCCGAGCGGGTGCTGCTCGTGGACAGCCTCTCCAAGCGGCTCGCCCCGGGCCTGACCGTCGGCTACCTCGTGGTGCCCGGGCCGCTGCGGGCCGCCGCCGCCGACGCCCTGCGCTCCGGGGCCTGGACGGCGGGCGGCCTGGCGCTCGCGGCCGCCACCCGCTGGGCCGGGGACGGCACGGTCGCCGAGGCGGTCGCGGCGAAGCGGGCCGAGACGGAGGCCCGGCACGCCCTGGTCCTCCGCCGGCTCGACGGGTTCGCCCTCCGCACCTCCCCGCACGCGTACTACTGCTGGTGGGAACTGCCCCCGTCCTGGCGGGCCGAGACCTTCACGGCCGCCGCGGCGGACCGCGCGGGCGTGGCCGTCACCCCGGGCAGCGCCTTCGCGGTCGGCCCCGGCACGGCTCCGGACGCCGTCCGCGTCGGCCTCGCCTCGCCGCCCCGCGCGGTCCTCGACGGGGCGCTGGCGCGACTGGCGGCCCTGGCGGCCGAGCACGGCTGAACGACCGGTGCCCTGCCCGGGGAGGGGCAGGGCACCGGGCACCTGTGAGGCGTGGGCCGTACGGGGGTCAGGCGGCGGTTCCGCGACGGCGGAACAGGGCCAGGGCGACACCGGCCGCGCCTGCTCCCGCCAGGGCCGCGCCGCCCGCGAAGGCGAGGGAGCGGTCGGCGGCGACCGGCTCCGGGCCGGCGGCGACCGCGCCCTTGGGGACGACGGAGGTCTGCGCGACGGCGGCGGCTCCGGTGCCGGTCTGGGTCGCGTGCTGCGCGGCGGGCGCTGCGGTGGCGCCCTGGTGGGTGCCGGTGCCGGTGCCGGTGCCGGTGCTCGGGGTCGTGTCCGAGGGGGTGGCGCAGTCCTTCGGGACCGCCGGGAAGGTCACGCCGTCCCACGGGATCGGGCCGCCGTGCACGCGCATCTGGAGCATCGGCACCGCCGGGGCCGGGTCGAGCAGGCCCTTGATGCGGGCGCCGCCGTAGAGGGCCGTGTCGTGGCCGCGGTCGAGGACCGCGATGACCTTGCCGTCCTGGATGAGCTTGGCGACCGGGCCCTTGGGGCTGTTCGACAGGGCCAACTCGACCTCCTGGAAGGGCGCGGCGGCGTACCGGGTCACCGTGCAGCCCTTGCGGACGTCGCTGTAGTCGCCGCCCGCCAGCGGGTTGTTCCAGGACTTGACGGTGCCGTCGGCCTCCAGGACGACGAAGACGGAGCCGAACTGGTCGCCCGCGCCGCTGCCGTCCGCCTTCAGGCGGCCGGTGGGCTTGCCCTGGGGGGAGTGGAGGTCGGCGAGGTAGGCGCCGGTGCTCTTGCGGTAGAGCTCGGCGTAGCCGCCGTCGGCGAGCGGGCGGCGGCCGAGGCTGGTGCCCGCCGTCCCCTCCGGACCCTGCTCGCCGAGCTGCCCGTCCTGCGTACCGCCGGTGGAGCCTTCCGCCGAGCCGGTGCCGGTGCCGGTCCCCGTCCCGGTGGTCGGGCGGGTGCCCTTGTCCGTGCCGGTGGCCGGGCCGTCGGCCTTCGGGGTTCCGGTGGCGGGGGCCGTGGTGGCGGGAGGCGCCACCGGCGTCAGGGTCGAGGTGGCCGCCGGGCCGGTGGTCGGGGTCCCGGTCGGGGCGGGCGTCGCGGCGAAGGCGCCTGCGGCCGGGGCGAGGACGGCACCGGCGAGGGCGGCGGTGGTGATGGCGGTGCGGAGGGCGGTGCGCATGACGACTCCTGGACGACAGGTGTGGAAGAGGAGAGCCGCATGCCGTCTGCTCGTTCGGGTGGGGCCGTTGGAGGTTCGGCGGGCTGCGTGAACAAAGTTACGGATCTTGTGCGACGGAGCCTTCGTCGTCGTGTCACGAGCGTGTGACAGGCGTCTCAGTCCCCTCCTTGCCCTCCCTATTCTGGATATGTAGAGTCCAGGTTATGAAGATGAGTGAGGGCGTGGAATGGGCCCTGCACAGCTGCCTGAACCTGGCCTGGATCGGGCCCGAACGCGCGGTCCCGGCCGCGCGCCTCGCGGCTTACCACGAACTGCCCGCCGCCTACCTCAACAAGCAGCTCCAGGCGCTCGCCCGGGTCGGCATCGTCACCTCCGTCTCCGGCCCCAAGGGCGGTTTCCGGCTGGCGCGCGGCCTGGACCGGATCACGCTCATGGACGTCGTCACCGCCGTCGAAGGCCCTGACGAGGCCTTCCGCTGCACCGAGATCCGGCAGCAGGGCCCCGGTGCGGGACCGTCCGGCTCGTACGCCGCCGAGTGCGCCATCGCGGGCGCCATGGGGCGGGCCGAACTGGCCTGGCGACGCGAGCTCGTCTCCCAGACCCTGGACGACGTGCGGGAACGGGCCGAGCTCCAGGCGCCGGCGGCGCCCGAACGGATCCGGCAGTGGTTCGCGGACGCCTGACCCGACCGGCGCGCCCCATTCCGGACTCCGTACATCCAGTTCGCGGACGCCTCTCCGGCCGCCCGTGAGGCGGCCGCCCTCCCCGGAAGGAACGATCACAAGGCGCTGCACGCCCACTTCGGCGACCGGCTCCCCGCGCAGACCCTCAGCGGGGTCGCGGCGCTGGCCCTGCCGGGCATGCTCTTCGAGATCGACGCCGTCGCCGTACGGCCCGCCGGCTGATCCACTTGCGGGCCGCCGGGCGCGGGTGTGCCCTGGAGGGTGCGGGAACCAGGGGGGCGAGAGACGAAGGAGCTCCTGCCATGGCCGCACACGCAGCGGCGCCCGCCGGGCGCCGGATCAGCACCCACGGCTGGGCAGGCCCGGCCGCCGTCGGCATCCTGTACGGCCTCTACGCGGCCACCGTCGCACGCCAGGGAGGCCCGACCACGCTCGGACAGCTGTGGCTCGGCCTGATCTCCGCGATCGTCCTCGCGGTGGCGATCCGCACGCTCCATCGACACGGCCGCTCCCTCCCCCGCGAACTGCACGCCGCCGCGTGGGGCTCCCTGGCCGGCATCGCGGTCGGGTTCCTCTTCAGCCTCTCGGGCGCCAGCATCCTGTCCTCCAGCGGCCTCGGCCTCGCCTTCGGCGTGCTCAACGGGGCCGGTGCCTTCTACATGTACTACACGCACGAGGACGCGCAGGGCCGCCCCGCGCCGTACTGACCCCCGCTCCCGCCTCCCGGGGCGCCGGACCCACGGGCCCGGCGCCCCGCCGCGCCCGCCCCGCCGCGGCCCGCCTGGCGGGACCGCAGGGGCCGACGGAGACTGGGAAGAGCGGCCTGAGGGAGGAGACGGGATGACCGACCTCGCCATCGAGACCGAGGGCCTGGTCAAGGTCTTCGGCACCAACCGCGCCGTCGACGGCGTCGACCTGCGGGTCCCCGCCGGAACCGTCTACGGGGTCCTCGGCCCCAACGGCGCCGGCAAGACCACCGCGGTGAAGATGCTCGCCACCCTGCTCCGCCCCGACGAGGGCCGGGCCAGGGTCTTCGGCAAGGACGTCGTCGAGGACGCCGACGCCGTGCGCGGCCGCGTCAGCCTCACCGGGCAGTACGCCTCCGTCGACGAGGACCTGACCGGCACCGAGAACCTCGTCCTCCTCGGCCGGCTCCTCGGCCACACCCGCCCCGCAGCCCGCGAGCGCTCCGCGCAGCTGCTCACCGCCTTCGGCCTGGAGGAGGCCGCCGACCGGCAGGTCAAGAACTACTCGGGCGGCATGCGGCGGCGCATCGACATCGCCGCGTCCATCCTCAACACCCCCGACCTGCTCTTCCTCGACGAGCCGACGACCGGACTCGACCCGCGCAGCCGCAACCAGGTCTGGGACATCGTCCGTGCGGTGGTCGCCCAGGGCACCACCGTCATGCTCACCACCCAGTACCTCGACGAGGCGGACCGGCTGGCCTCCCGCATCGCCGTCATCGACCACGGGAAGGTGATCGCGGAGGGCACCAAGGGCGAGCTGAAGGCGTCCGTCGGCTCCGGATCGGTGCACGTGCGGCTGCGGGACCCCGGGCAGCGGCCGGCGGCCGAGCGGGTCCTCGGGGAGGCCCTGGGGGCCGGCGTCCAGCTCGACCCCGACCCGGTCGCGCTCACCGCCACGGTCGACGGCCACGGCACGGACCTCGGCGCCGCGGAGCAGGCCGCGCGGGCGCTCGCGGAGCTGGCGCGGGCCGGGATCACCGTCGACGACTTCGCGCTCGGACAGCCCAGCCTCGACGAGGTGTTCCTGGCGCTGACGGACAGGAAGGGAACGGCGGCATGACCACCGTCACCACCGGCAAGGACAAACGGGCCGCCGACACCGCGGACTTCGTCGCCCCCCGGGCCGACGAGCTCGCGGCGCTGCTCACGGGGCGCTCCCGCCCGCCGCGCCCGAGCGCCCTCTCCGCCTCGATGACCTTCGGCTGGCGGGCCCTGCTGAAGATCAAGCACGTGCCGGAGCAGCTGTTCGACGTGACGGCGTTCCCGATCATGATGGTGGTGATGTACACGTACCTCTTCGGGGGTGCGCTGGCCGGTTCGGTCTCCTCGTACATCCAGTTCCTGCTGCCGGGCATCCTCGTGATGAGCGTCGTGATGATCACGATGTACACCGGGGTGTCCGTCAACACCGACATCGAGAAGGGCGTCTTCGACCGCTTCCGCACGCTGCCGATCTGGCGGCCCGCGCCGATGGTCGGCTATCTCCTCGGCGACGTCGTCCGCTATCTGATCGCCTCGGCCGTGATGCTGACGGTCGGCATGCTCATCGGCTACCGGCCGGACGGCGGGGTCGTCGGCGTGGTGCTCGGGGTCGTGCTGCTGCTGGTGTTCTCGTTCGCGTTCTCGTGGATCTGGACCATGTTCGGGCTGCTGCTGCGCAGCGAGAAGTCCGTCATGGGCGTCTCGATGATGGTGATCTTCCCGCTGACGTTCCTGTCCAACGTCTTCGTCGACCCGAGCACGATGCCGGGCTGGCTGCAGGCGTTCGTGAACAACAGCCCGGTGACCCATCTGGCCACGTCGGTGCGGGAACTGATGGCGGGCGAGTGGCCGGGCGCCGACATCGCCTGGACGCTGGGCTGGTCGGCGCTGTTCGTGGTCGTCTTCGGCGCGGTGACGATGCGGCTCTACAACCGCAAGTAGGAGACGGGCCGTTCGCGGCGGGTCTCCCCCGGGTCACTTGCCCCGCGGGGTGGTCTGCTGGACCGCCCAGCGGTTGCCGTCCGGGTCGGCGAAGTAGACGAACGAGCCCCAGGGCCGGTCATCGATGGCACCGACCTCGACGCCCCGGGCGGTGAGGTCGGCGTGCGCCTCCTCGATGTCCGCGACGACGACCTGCATGTTGTCGAGGGAGCCCGGGGCCATCTCCGTGATGCCCTTGCCGAAGGCGATCGAGCAGGCCGAGCCCGGCGGGGTCATCTGCACGAAGCGGATGTCCTCGCTCACCGGGATGTCGTGGTCGGTGTGGAACCCGACCCGCTCGTAGAACGCCTTGGCCCGGTCGATGTCGGTGACGGGCACGCCGATCAGTTCCAGCTTGATGTCCATGAGGGCATCATGCGTCCGGCGGCGGACCGGCGCACGGCGTGCGGAGCGGCCGGGCGCGGTGTCCGGCCCGCGGTTCAGGCGGACTCGGCCGCGTCGGCGGCCTCGCCCCGCACGACCACCACCGGGCACGTCGCGTGCTGGGTGACGTGGGAGGAGACGGAGCCGAGGACGGCCGCCTTGAAGCCGCTGTAGCCGCGGTCGCCGACGACGAGCAGGCTCGCGCCCTTCGCGGCGTCGAGCAGGGCCTGGGGGGCGTTGCCGCCGACGACCGTGCGGGTCGTGGCGGCGGCGACCCGCGGGTCGAGGGCCTGGGACAGGGACTCGTCGAGGATCTGCTTGGCGAGCCGCTCGGGGTCGAACTCGGCCGGTACGCCCGGCATCAGCGTCGCCCAGGACGCCGGGTACTCCCAGCTGATCACCGCCTGGAGGGAGTCCCCGGTGAGGGCGGCCTGGGCGGCCGCCCACCTCAGCGCCTTGAGGGAGGGCTCCGATCCGTCGACGCCCACCACGATCCTGCCGGCCATCGCCGACCTCCGTTCGTTGTACGGCACATCAGAATGATCCGCCCCCAACGTAACAAACGGGATCAATCCAGGCGAAGGTCGGCCAGCTGCCGCTCGAAGGGGACGACCTCCTCTTCGTCGGCCTCCCGGGCCGGCCGCGCCGCGACCGCGTCGGCGAGCTCGTGGCCCGCCCGGACGATCCGGGACGGCAGCCCTTCGGTGTACTCGTCACCGCCCGAGCCCCAGTCCTCCGAGGCCGCGTAGACGGCGGTCGGGATCGTGGCGGCGCGCAGGTAGGCGAAGAGCGGCCGCAGCGCGTGGTCCAGGACCAGCGAGTGGCGGGCGGTGCCGCCGGTCGCTCCGACGAGCACCGGGGTGCCGGTCAGCGCGGTCGGGTCGATCAGGTCGAAGAACGACTTGAACAGACCGCTGTACGAGGCCGTGAAGACCGGCGTCACCGCGATGACGCCGTCCGCGCCGGTCACCGTGTCGATCGCCTCCTGGAGCTTCTCCGAGGGGAAGCCGGTGACGAAGTTCTTCGCGATGTCGACGGCCAGGTCGCGCAGTTCGACGACCTGGACGTCGACGGCGTACTCCTGCTCGGCGAGCCGGTAGCGGGCGGCCTGGAGCAGCCGGTCGGCGAGCAGTCGGGTGGAGGACGGTGCGCTGAGTCCGGCGGACACGGCGACCAGCTTCAACGTCTGCACGGTGTCAGACCTCCTCGGTGGTGCGGGTGACGGCGGGGTGGAGCGGGGCGGTCTCCGGCACTCCGGCCGGGCGCAGGTTCGCGAACTCCTTGCGCAGCACCGGGACGACCTCCTCGCCGAGGAGGTCGAGCTGCTCCAGGACGGTCTTGAGGGGCAGCCCGGCGTGGTCGACCAGGAACAGCTGGCGCTGGTAGTCGCCCACGTAGTCGCGGAAGGAAAGGGTGCGCTCGATGACCTCCTGCGGCGAGCCGACGGTCAGCGGGGTCTCCCGGGAGAACTCCTCCAGGGACGGGCCGTGGCCGTAGACCGGCGCGTTGTCGAAGTACGGGCGGAACTCCCGTACCGCGTCCTGCGAGTTCTTGCGCAGGAAGACCTGGCCGCCGAGGCCGACGATCGCCTGCTCGGGGGTGCCGTGGCCGTAGTGCGCGTACCGCTGCCGGTAGAGGCGGACCATCTTCTCGGTGTGCTGCTTGGGCCAGAAGATGTGGTTCGCGAAGAAGCCGTCGCCGTAGTACGCGGCCTGCTCGGCTATCTCGGGGGAGCGGATGGAGCCGTGCCAGACGAACGGCGGGACGCCGTCGAGCGGGCGCGGGGTGGACGTGAAGCCCTGGAGGGCGGTGCGGAACTTGCCCTCCCAGTCGACCACGTCCTCCCTCCACAGCTTGTGGAGGAGCGCGTAGTTCTCGATGGCGAGCGGGATGCCCTGGCGGATGTCCTGGCCGAACCACGGGTAGACCGGGCCGGTGTTGCCGCGGCCCATCATCAGGTCGACGCGGCCGTCGGCGAGGTGCTGGAGGGTCGCGTAGTCCTCGGCGATCTTCACCGGGTCGTTGGTGGTGATCAGCGTCGTGGACGTGGACAGGATCAGGTTCTCGGTGCGGGCCGCGATGTGCCCGAGGAGGGTGGTGGGGGAGGACGGCACGAACGGCGGGTTGTGGTGCTCGCCGGTCGCGAAGACGTCGAGCCCGACCTCCTCGGCCTTGAGCGCGATGGCGACGGTGTTCTTGATCCGCTCGTGCTCCGTGGGGGTACGGCCGGTGGTGGGGTCGGTCGTCACGTCGCCGACGGTGAAGATCCCGAACTGCATCGTGCTCACCTCTCGCGGGATGGTGCCTCGCGGCTTGTTGGTTGAATCTTAAACTGTCACGTCCAACGGCGCGACCCCCCGGCCTATTCCCGGCCGTACCCTGGACGTCATGACCGAGAAGACCTACGACAACGAACGCTGGAAGGAGCGGGGCGTCATGCTCCGCGTCTTCGTCTACGTCTTCGCGACCCACGCCTTCGCCGGCTTCGTCTGGCTCCTCTTCTACGTGGGACAGAACGCCCAGAAGTGACCCTCCGGTAAGGGTCCGGCGAGGCCCCGCGCGGGCTCACGTAGAGTCCCGGACGTGAACGCTGCGATATCGGTGGTGTCGGTCGTCGGGATCGGCGCGAACGGCTGGGACGGGCTCCCCGAGAGCTCCCGCCGGGTCCTGCGCGACGCCGAGGTCCTCATCGGAGGCCCCCGCCAGCTCGACCTGCTCGACCCCGCCGAGTGCGGCGGCGAGCGGATCGCCTGGCCGACCCCGCTCCGCCCCGCCGTCCCCGGACTGCTCGCCGCCCACGAGGGCCGCGCCATCGCCGTCCTCGCCAGCGGCGACCCGTCGTTCTACGGCATCGCCCGCACCCTCGCGGAGACCGCCGGCGCCGACCGCCTGCGCGTCCACCCGCACCCGTCCTCCGTCTCGTACGCCTGCGCCCGCCTCGGCTGGGCCCTGGAGGCCGTCGAGACCGTGTCGCTGGTGGCCAGGCCGCTCGGGGCGCTCGCCGCCGCCCTCCACCCCGGCCGCCGGGTCCTCGTCCTCGGCGAAGGCCCCGGGACACCCGCCGACGTCGCCGCGTACCTCCGCGCGACCGGCTGGGGCGGCACCCGGATCCGGGTCCTCGAACAGCTCGGCGGGCCCGCCGAGCGGGTCCTCGACGCCACCGCCGCCGACTGGCCGTACGAGCGGACCGACGCCCTCCACGTGCTCGCGCTGGACTGCGTACGCGACCCGGGCACGCTGCGGCTCGGCGCGACGCCCGGCCTCCCCGACGAGGCGTACGAACACGACGGGCAGCTCACCAAGCGGTACGTGCGGGCCGCCACGCTCGCCGCCCTCGCGCCCGCACCCGGCGAACTCCTCTGGGACATCGGCGGCGGGTCGGGTTCGATCGGCATCGAATGGATGCGGACCCACCGCTCCTGCCGGGCGGTCGCCGTCGAGAAGTCCCCGGAGCGCGCCGCGCGCATCACCCGCAACGCCGACGCGCTCGGCGTCCCCGCCCTGCGGGTCGTCACGGGCCCCGCCCCCGCCGCCCTCGCCGGGCTCCCCACCCCCGACGCCGTCTTCATCGGCGGCGGCCTCACCGCGCCCGGCCTCCTCGACGCCTGCTGGGACGCGCTCCCGGCCGGCGGGCGGCTCGTCGCCAACACCGTGACCCTCGAATCCGAGGCGCTGCTCGCCGACCGCTACCGCCGCCACGGCGGCGAACTGATCCGGCTCGCCGTCTCGGCCGCCGTCCCCGTCGGCGGCTTCACCGGCTGGCGCCAGGCGATGCCCGTCACCCAGTGGTCCGTGACCAAGGGCTCCGTGACCGAGGGCTCCGTGACCGAAGGCTCCGTAACCAAGGAAGAGGAAGCATGACCGTCTACTTCATCGGAGCGGGCCCCGGCGCGGCCGACCTCATCACCGTGCGCGGTGCGCGGACCCTGGCGAAGTGCGGCACGTGCCTCTACGCCGGCTCGCTCGTCCCCACCGAGCTCCTCGCCGAGTGCCCGCCGGACGCCACCCTGATCGACACCGCCCAGCTCGACCTGGACCGGATCGTCGCCGAGATCGCCCGCGCCCACGAGGCCGGCCACGACGTGGCCCGGCTGCACTCCGGCGACCCGTCCGTCTTCAGCGCGGTCGCCGAGCAGATGCGCCGCCTGGACGCGCTCGACATCCCGTACGAGGTCGTGCCCGGCGTCCCGGCGTTCGCGGCGGCCGCCGCCGCGCTCAAGCGGGAACTGACCGTGCCGACCGTCGGCCAGACCGTCATCCTCACCCGCATCGCCCAGCAGGCCACCCCGATGCCCGAGGGCGAGGACCTCGCCACCCTCGGCCGCAGCGGCGCCCTGCTCGTCCTCCACCTGGGCGCCCGCTACGTCGACCGCATCGTCTCCGAGCTGGTCCCCCACTACGGCGTCGACTGCCCCGCCGCCGTCGTCGCCATGGCCAGCCGCCCCGACGAGCTCGTCCTGCGCGGCACCCTGGAGGACATCGCCGACCAGGTGAAGGCCTCCGGCATCACCAAGACGGCCGTCATCATCGTCGGCCGCACCCTCGCCGCCTCCGAGTTCCGCGACAGCCACCTGTACGACCCGGCCCGCGAGCGGCACGTCTGCTGACGGGCCCGTAGACGACGACGGCCGGACCCCCACACGGGTCCGGCCTCCGTCATCGCCACGACTCAGGCATTGGGCCGCTTGCCGTGGTTCGCCTTCTTCTTCTTGCGGGCCCGCTTCTTGTTGCCGCGCTTGGCCATGGTGATTCCTCCCTTTCCGTAGGGGTTCCTGCGCTGCCGAGCCTAGGTTCGGGACCGGGTGCCCGCATGTCGGTGCCAGGGTCTTGAATGGACCCGTGACCGTCTACGACGTCGCCCGGGCGCTGCCGGGCATCGAGGAACTGCGCGACCACAGCCGAGGGCTCGCCATGCTGGAGGCCGTGCTCTGCCCGGAGTGGGAGAGCCGCTACTACTCCTTCGACGCGCATTGGTCGGAGACCGAGCAGCTGGCGTCCATGAAGGACGGATCGGGCGACGAGTACACGATCGTCCTCTCCCCCGCCGGGGCGTTCGCCCGCGTCTTCGCCCACGAGTCCCCGATGAGCCCGTTCGGGGAGCTCGCGGACGGGCAGACCTGGCCCGGCGTGCTCGACGGCGTCCCGGAGGCGTTCCGCGAGTACCTGACGGAGCCCGCCTTCACCGACGAGGACGGCGTCCACGTGACCACCGCCTGCCTCTGGCGCGAGCCCGCCGACACCGCCTGGCACACCGGCCCGGTCGAGTTCACCGACCTGGACGGCCACGAGGACCCGGACGGCTCCGACGGCCTCCTCCACCTGCTCGTGGACCGCTCGGCCGAGGCCTACGCCACCTGGGCGTCCGACTACTACGAGACCTCGGTCGACCCGGAGGCCGTCCGCCACGTCCTGGCGCTGCGCCCGCTGACGGCCGAGGTCGTGGCGGCCCTCAACCCGGACGTCGACCTCGCCGCCCTCGCGGACGACATCGCGGAGATCGGCTACCCGGTCGCGGACTGACCGGCCACGGACGACCGCACCGCCCTCACGGCGCCGGAGTGGCCCGCCACTCCGGCGCCAGCACCGACATCACCGTCGCGTCCACCCGCTCGCCCTCCCAGAGCAGCGCCCCGCGCAGGACGCCCTCGGCCGTGAAGCCGGCCTTCTCGTACACCCGCCGGGCGCGCGGGTTGAACGCGTACACCTCCAGGGAGATCCGGTAGAGGCCGAGGGACTCGAAGCCGTAGCCGACGATCAGCCGGGTCGCCTCCGTCCCGAGGCCCCTCCCCGTCGCCCCCGGCACGAACACGATCCGGAACGAGCAGCTCTCGTTGTCGGCGTCCCACTCGTTGAGCACCGCCTCCCCGACGACCCGCCCCGTCGCCCGCTCCACGACGGCCAGGTCGAGCCGGTCGTCCTGGTCGGACCGCGAGCCGTACCACTTCCGCAGCGTCGGCTCGTCGAAGCTCGCGTGCCCGCCGGTCAGCCGGCTCACCTCCGCGTCCTCGAAGAGGGGCAGCAGCGCGGGCACGTCCTCCTCGGTGAGGGGGCGGAGGACGACCAGGTCGCCGGTCAGGGTGGGCTTGTACGAGAAGTCGGTCATCCCCGGATTCTCGGCGGTCGCCGCGCCCGCTGTCGTCCGGATTACGGCCCCGCCACCGACGACCGGCCGACGACCGTTCCCGCGCGGTCGATGCAGACCACGTCGACGGCGACCGGGGCGCCCCGCAGGACCGCGAGGGCCTCGTCGCGGGCGCGGGCGGCCACCAGGTCGCCGAGGGGGACCGCGGCGGCCTCGCAGAGGCGGAGGGCGGCGAGGCCGGTGTTGGCGGCGGCGATGTCGGCGGCGAGGGCCTCGGAGGCGCCTCCCGTACGGGCGAGGTCGGCCAGGAAGCCCTTGTCGACCTGGGAGCGGGCCGAGTGCAGGTCGAGGTGGCCGGCGGCCAGCTTGGAGAGCTTGGCGAAGCCGCCGCAGAGGGTGAGCCGGTCGACGGGATGGCGGCGGATGTACTTGAGGACGGCGCCCGCGAAGTCGCCCATGTCGAGGAGGGCGATCTCCGGCAGGTCGTAGAGCGTCGTCACCGTGCGCTCGGAGGTGGAGCCGGTGCAGCCGGCGACGTGCGTGAGGCCTCCGGCGCGGGCCACGTCCACGCCCCGGCGGATGGAGTCGATCCAGGCCGAGCAGGAGTACGGGACGACGACGCCGGTCGTGCCGAGGATCGACAGGCCGCCGAGGATGCCGATCCGGGGGTTCCAGGTCGAGCGGGCGATCTCGGCGCCGTTGTCGACGGACACGGTGATCTCCACGTCGCCGGTGCCGCCGTGCCGGGCCGCGACCTCGGCGACGTGCTCGCGCATCAGCTGCCGGGGCACCGGGTTGATCGCGGGTTCGCCGACCTCCAGGGGGAGGCCGGGCAGGGTGACGGTGCCGACGCCCTCGCCGGCCCGGAAGACCACGCCGGAGCCCGGCGGCAGGAGCCGTACCGTCGAGCGGATCACCGCCCCGTGCGTGACGTCCGGGTCGTCGCCGGCGTCCTTCACGACGGCGGCCATGGCGGAACCGGCCGTCAGGGACTCGGCGGCCAGCGCGAACGCCGGCGTCTGCCCCTTCGGCAGCGTGATCGTCACCGGGTCGGGGAAGTCGCCGGTCAGCAGGGCCGTGTACGCGGCGGTCGTCGCCGCCGTCGCACAGGCACCGGTCGTCCAGCCCGGGCGCAGACCGGTGTGCTTGAGTTGGGCCTCACGCCCGCCGCCTGAAGTCACGAAGGGGCTCCTGTGCACGTACTCATTCTCGGCGGGACCACCGAGGCCCGCGCCCTGGCCGGACTGCTGCACGGCTCCGGAGACGTCCGGGTCACCAGTTCCCTCGCGGGACGGGTGGCCAGCCCCCGGCTGCCGGCCGGCGAGGTCCGCATCGGCGGCTTCGGCGGCGTCGACGGGCTCGTCGACTGGATACGGGCGCACGCCGTGGACGCGGTCATCGACGCCACCCATCCCTTCGCCGAACGCATCAGCTTCAACGCGGCCCTGGCGGCCACCACCGCCCATGTTCCCCTGCTCGCCCTCCGCCGCCCCGGCTGGGTCCCCGGCGACGGCGACGACTGGCGTTCCGTCGCGTCCCTCGACGAGGCGGCCCGCGCCCTGGACGGCCTCGGCGACCGGGTGTTCCTCACGACCGGCCGCATGGGCCTGGCGGCCTTCGCCGACCGCCCGGAGTGGTTCCTCGTCCGCTCGGTCGACGCCCCGGACGCGCCGATGCCGGCGCGCACCGAGATCCTCCTCGACCGGGGCCCGTTCACCCTCGACGACGAGCGGCAACTGATACGCCACCACCGCATCGACGTCCTCGTCACGAAGGACAGCGGCGGCGCCGCGACCGCACCCAAGCTGACGGCCGCCCGAGAGGCCGGCCTCCCGGTCGTCGTCGTCCGCCGCCCCCCGGTCCCGGAGGGCGTCCCGACGGCGGCGACCCCGGAGGAGGCCGCCGCCTGGGTCGCTACTCGGTGACGGGCGTGCCGAGTTCGGTGACCTCGACCCAGTTCAGGGTCGGGTCCTCCACCCGGAGCGTGTTCTCCCAGTCGTCCACGGCGATCACGGTGTACATGACGGTCTCGCCGTCGGCGGGGCTGGGGTGGAGGAACGAGGTGGCGTCCTCGGCGAGGTACTCGACGGGGTGGGCGAGCCAGACGTAGCCGCCGTCGCCGTCGTCGTACCGCTCGGCCTTGAAGACCTCGTACCGCTTGAGGTCGGGCTCCGTGCTCGCGTCCCACTCGACCAGCACGCCGTCCTCGCGCGGGGTCGCCTTGACGCCGGTGACGGCTGCCGGGGCGTCCAGGTCGCCCTCGGTCGTGATCGAGGCCTCGGCGGAGAGCGGCGACTCGTTGCCGGCGGCGTCCATCGCCGAGACCGCGTACCGGTAGGTGGTGCCGTGCCGGACGGCCTGCATGTCCTTGAGCGAGGTGAAGGAGGACGTGTCGAGGAGGCTGCCGTTGCGGTAGACGCGGTAGGAGACGACGTCGGTGTCCGCCGGGGCGGTCCAGCTCAGCACGTGCTGCCGTACGGCGTTCGAGGCGTCCACCACGGTCAGGCCGGTCGGCGCCGCGGGCGCGTAGTCGCCGTGGGAGCCGGAGACGCCGGTCCGCGCGGAGACGTTCCCGGCGGCGTCGACGGCGGAGACGCCGTACGTGTAGCCGGTCCGCTCGGCGGCCGCGGTGTCCTTCCAGGCGGTGCCGGTGATGCCGGTCGCGACCTGGACGGCGGGGTCGGTGGTGCCGGTGCGCTGCCGGTGCACGGTGTACTTCACGGCGCCGGTGACGGGCTGCCAGGCCAGGGCGACGCCGCCGGCGCCGTCGGTCGCGGTGACGCCGGCCGGGGCGGCGGTCGGGGTCCGGTCCACGGTCGCGACGGTGAGGTCGGCGCCGCCCCAGGACTCGTTGCCGGCCCTGTCGACGGCGCGGAGCTCGTAGAGGAACGATTCGCCGGTGGCGGGCGGGTAGTTGACGTACGAGGTGCCGGGGATCAGGGCGGTGGCGCTGCTGACCTTGGCCCAGGCGGTGGTGGGCAGGCGCCGGTAGAGGCGGTAGCCGGCGAGGTCCATCTCCTTGTTGGCCGCCCACTTCAGCGTGACCTTGTTCAGGGCGCGGTCGTACGCCACGGACGCCCCGGTCGGCGCGAGCGGTCGGACCTTGTCCGCGGTGGCCGAAGTGTTGGGGGCGTAGGTGAACTTGACGTTGGCGGCGCCGGTCCAGGTGGCGTAGTCGACGCGGAGGGTGTGGCGGCCGGCGGGGACGGTGAGGGCGACGGTCTTCTTCTGGGTGGTGGTGGTGTTCTTCCAGAGGTCGATCCGGCGGACGCCGTCGAGGTGGACGCGGATGCCGTCCTGGGCTTCGGCGGTGAAGGTGAAGGGGCCGCCGGAGCCGAAGTCGCGGGTGAGGGACCAGCGGACGGAGAAGTTGTCCTTGGGGAGGGTGACGCCGGCCGGGTCGCCGAGGCCGTAGTTCTCGGCGACGGCGCTGTCGCAGGCGGTCAGTTTCGGGGTGCCGGTGAGGGTGGTGTTGGCGAAGTACTCCGCCTTCCACACGGGGGAGGCGCAACTGACGGCCGCGGAGGCCGGGGTGGCGGTGAGGAGGCCGCCGGATGCGGCGAGGGCGGCCGTGGTGGCCAGCGCGCTCAGCCGGATACGAGTCATCACAGAGGGAGGGCCCTTTCCGGACCTACGGGACACAGGCGATGTGTGTGGGGAGGGCGGTGCGGGTGGGAGCCGGTCCACCGCCGGGAGGGGACTCTACCTGCCGGTTCCTTCCGCGCGACAGGGGATTCCTCCCGGCGTTCAATGGAGGGGTGGGTACCGTCCGGTGGCTGGCCACGGCGGGGCTCGTGGCGCTGATGGGCGCTGCTCCGAGCCCCTCCCCCTCGCCGTCGCCCGAGCCGCCCCCGGCGCAGCCGCCGCCGGTCCTCGACCGGGTGGACGTGGACCGGGCCGTCGGGCGGCTGGACGCGGACGTCGCGGCGATGATGAAGCGGACCGGGGTGCCGGGGGTATCCGTGGCCGTGGTGTACCAGGGCAAGGTGGTGCACCTGGAGGGGTACGGGGTGCGGGAGGTGGGGAAGGCGGCGCGGGTGGACGCGGACACGGTGTTCCAGCTGGCGTCCGTGTCGAAGCCGATCGCGTCGACGGTCGTGTCGGGGGCGGTCGGGGTGGAGGGCTGGCAGAAGCCGGTGGCGCCGGAGTTGCCGGAGTTCCGGCTGAAGGACCCGTGGGTGACCTCGCACATGACGGTGGCGGACCTGTTCTCGCACCGCAGCGGGCTGCCGGACCACGCGGGGGACCTGCTGGAGGACCTGGGCTACGACCGGGACTACATCCTGGCGCACCTGCGGTACGAGCCGCTGGCGCCGTTCCGGGCGAGTTACGCGTACACGAACTTCGGCCTGACGGGTGCGGCCGAGGCGGTGGCGGTGGAGAAGGGCGTGGCGTGGGAGAAGCTGGCCGAGGACACGCTGTACGGGCCGGCCGGGATGAACGACACCAGCAGCAGCTTCCGGGACTTCGAGGAGAACCCCGACCGGTCCGTGGGGCACGTGAAGGAGCCCGACGGGACGTGGAAGGCGCGGTACGTGCGGGACCCGGACGCCCAGTCGCCGGCCGGCGGGGTGAGTTCGTCGGCGCGGGACATGGCGGTGTGGCTGCGGCTGCAGTTGGGGAACGGGACGCTCGACGGGCGGGAGATCGTCGACGCCGAGGCGCTCGAACTGACCCACCACCCCGAGTCCGTGGCCTCTCCGGCGCGGGCGCCGGCGGGCAGGACCGGGTTCTACGGGCTGGGCTGGAACGTGTCGTACGACGACGAGGGCCGGCTGCGGCTGTCGCACACCGGCGCGTTCGCGGACGGCGCGCACACCAACGTGACGATGCTGCCGGGCGAGGAGCTGGGGATCGTCGTCCTCACGAACGGGGCGCCGGTCGGCGTCGCGGACGCGGTCGCCCTGGACTTCTTCGACACCGCGCAGGAGGGGAAGCCCAGCCGGGACTGGATGCCGCTCGTCAACGCGCTCTACGAGCAGGAGGCGGACGCCGGCCGGTCGCCGACGGACTACGCGCATCCGCCGGCCGACGCCTCCGCCGCGAAGTCCGCCGACGCGTATGCCGGCACGTACACCAACGACTACTACGGCCGGATGACGGTGGCCGAGGCCGACGGCGGCCTGGTGCTGCGGCTGGGGCCGGAGCCCCAGACGTACCGGCTGACGCACTACTCCGGCGACACGTTCAGCTTCCCGACGCGCGGGGAGAACGCCGTCGGCCTGACCGGCGTGACGTTCTCCCCGGACGGGAGGACCGTCCGCGTCGAGTACCTGGACCAGGAGGGGCTGGGCACCTTCACCCGCACCTCCTCCTGACGGCGGTCGGCTCAGCCGTACCGGCGCGGGGTCCAGGCGATGGTGCGGCCGTCGGCGCGTTCGACGGCGCGGGTCTGCGAGGAGCCGACGAGGAGCAGGGTGCGCATGTCGACCTCGGACGGTTCCAGGGTCTTGAGGGTGACGACGCGGACGGACTGCTCGGGGCCGCCGACGTCACGGGCGACGACGACGGGCGTCTCGGGGGAGCGCAGTTCGAGGAGGAGGTCGCGGGCGGCGGCCACCTGGTGGGTGCGGGACCTGGAGCCCGGGTTGTAGAGGGCGATGACCAGGTCGGCGGAGGCGGCGGCGCGCAGCCGGGCCTCGATGACGTCCCAGGGCTTGAGCCGGTCGGAGAGGGAGATCGTGGCGTAGTCGTGGCCGAGGGGGGCGCCCGCGGCGGCGGCGGCCGCGTTGGCGGCGGTCACCCCGGGGAGGACCCGTACGGGCACGTCGGCGTACTCCGGTTCGCAGGCGACCTCCAGGACGGCGGTGGCCATGGCGAAGACGCCGGGGTCGCCGCCGGAGACGACCGCGACCTTGCGGCCGCGCCGGGCCAGGTCGAGGGCGAACTCGGCGCGCTCGGACTCGACCTTGTTGTCGGATCCGTGGCGGATCTGGCCGGGGCGGAGCACCGGCACCCGGTCGAGGTAGGTGGTGTAGCCGACGAGGACGTCGGCGTTGACGAGCGCGCCGCGCGACTCGGGGGTCAGCCAGGGCGCGCCGGCCGGGCCGGTGCCGACGACGACGACCTCGCCGCGGTCCCGCACGTGGGGCTGCTGGTCGATGCGGGAGGGCAGGACGGCGACGGAGAAGTAGGGGACGGTGGACGGGTCCACGTCCGCCAGGTGCCCGGTCCGCTCGCCGGCCATGAACGCCCGCTCCACGTACCGGGCGTCGTCGAGGCGCCCGGCCCGCTCCAGGGCCCGCTTCACGGTGGGGAAGGTGCGGCCGAGCTTCATCACGACCGCCGAGTCGGTGCCGGCGAGCCGGGCCGCCAGCTCGTCCTCGGGCAGCGTGCCCGGGATGATCGTGAGGACTTCCTCCGCCTCGCACAGCGGCTCGCCGAGGCGGGCGGCGGCGGCGCTGACGGAGGTGACGCCGGGGATGACGGTGGTGTCGTAGCGGTCGGCGAGCCGCTTGTGCATGTGCTGGTACGAGCCGTAGAACAGCGGGTCGCCCTCGGCGAGGACGGCGACGGTGCGGCCGGCGTCGAGGTGGGCGGCGAGGCGGGCCGCGGCCTCCTCGTAGAAGTCGTCCAGGGCGCCCCGGTAGCCGCCGGGGTGGTCCGTGGTCTCCACGGTGAGCGGGTACATCAGCCGCTCCTCGACGTGGTCGTCGCGGAGGTGCTCGGCGGCGATGGAGCGGGCGATGGAGCGGCCGTGGCGGGCCGAGTGGTAGGCGACGACGTCGGCGGCGGCGATGGCCTTGACCGCGGCGACCGTCATCAGGTTCGGGTCGCCGGGCCCGAGGCCGACGCCGTACAGCTTGCCCTTCACGGGTGCGTCCTCGGTGCCGCTCATGCCTGGATCTCCGCTTCGTGGGCGATGGCGTTGATCGCGGCGGCGGTCATGGCGCTGCCGCCGCGCCGGCCGCGTACGACGAGGTAGTCGAGGCCGAGCTCGTGGGCCCGGTCGGCGAGCGCGTCCTTGGATTCGGCGGCGCCGATGAAGCCGACCGGTATGCCGAGGACGGCGGCGGGCCTGCCGGCGCCCTTGGCGACCATCTCCAGGAGGTGGAAGAGGGCGGTGGGGGCGTTGCCGATGGCGACGACGGAGCCTTCGAGGCGGTCCCGCCAGAGTTCGAGGGCGGCGGCGGAGCGGGTGGTGCCGAGTTCGGCGGCGAGGGCGGGCACGGCCGGGTCGGACAGCGCGCAGACCACCTCGTTGTCGGCGGGCAGCCGCTTGCGGGTGACGCCGCTGGCGACCATCTGCGCGTCGCAGAGGATCGGGGCGCCGGCGCGGAGGGCCGCGCGGCCCCGGGAGACGACCTGCGGCGAGTAGGCGATATCGCGTACGAGGTCGGTCATGCCGCAGGCGTGGATCATCCGGACCGCCACCTGGGCGACGTCGGCGGGCAGGCCCGCCAGATCCGCCTCGGCGCGGATCGTGGCAAAGGACTGGCGGTAGATCTCCGCCCCGTCCTTCTCGTAGTCGAACATCGTGTCGCTCTCGCTCATCTCGTCGTCGTGCGGGCCGTGGTGACAGCTTCGGTCAGGGCGGTACGGGGGGTGGGGGCGCCGTCCACCAGGTAGGCGCCGTCGGCGGTGGCGACGACGTCGATCCAGGTGCCGTGCGGGTGACCGCAGCGGCGCTCGCACCCGGAGTAGTGGGCCGGGAGGCCGGCGGCCGCGGCGGGACCGGGCCGCTCGGCGGCCGCGTCGGCGCGGACGTCCGCGAGGGACTTGGCGCAGCCGGGCCGGCCCGTGCAGGCGGTGACGCCCGCCCCGGGGGCGTGGGGGCGGGTGATCAGCCCGTGCGCGGCGAGGTCGGCGAGCCGGTCGGCCGCCGCCCCGACCACGACGGCACCGCGCCACGGCGTCAGCCGCACCTCGTCGGCGGGCAGCAGCGCGCGCAGCTGGGCGGCGGTGAGGCGGCCGAGGGGCGCGAGGACGTACAGGGCGCCGGTGCCGAGCGGCCCGGGGGCGGGCGGCGCGCCGAGGACGAGGAGCGACCGCGCCGGCGGTACGGGCTCGGCCGCGATCCCGGCCCGGTCGAGGGCGCCCGGCAGGTCGGGGACGGCGCCCGCCGGCAGTTCCTTCACCCGCCAGGCGCCGGTCCCGGCCTCCCGGGCGGCGTCGAGGAAGGCTCCGGCGGCGGCGAGGGCGGCCCGGGGCGCGTCGGTTCCGGCGATCCGGAAGGCCCGTCCACCGACGTACATGACGACTGTCCCCGGCTCCGCTGCGACCAAGGTCACATCGCCGCCGAGTCCCGCCACGTCGCCGCGCCCGTCGTCGAGGACGAAGAGGAAGCGGCCCGAGAGCGCCGCCGTCCAGGGCTCCGCGCAGAGCAGGGAGTCGAGCTCGCGGGCCCACAACTGGACGTCGGGGCGGCCGAGTCCGTCGAGTCCGCCGATCGGCGAGGCGACGATGTTGCGGACGCGTTCGTGGGTGGGGGAGGGGAGCAGGCCCGCGTCGGCGAGCAGGTCCGCGAGGGCCGCGCCGCAGTCGTCCGCGAGGCCGCGGAGTTCCGCGTTGCCGCGCGAGGTGATGCTGATCCGTCCGTCGCCGAGGGTCTCCGCGGCGTGCGCCAGAACCTCGACCTGGCGTGCCGTCAGGCGGCCTGCGGGCAGGCGGAGTCGGGCCAGGCGGCCGTCGTCGGCCGCGTGCAGGCGCAACGCCCCTGGGCAGGCGTCTCCGCGGTCCCGAATGCGAGGTTCGCCCGGTTCGGGAGCCGGGGGTGGGGTGGGCGGCATGGCGGCGAGCATACCCACGGGCCACCGGCCGACCACCGGGTGTGATCCGGCCGACTCCCCGGCACGCCCCGCCCCGCCGACGGCACGATCTACTATGCACACGGCATGGGGTCCCAGGACCCCGGGGAGGAAGCCCGGTGAGAATCCGGCGCGGTCCCGCCACTGTGAGCCCGTACCAGCGATGGCACGGGTGAGTCAGGAACTCCCTTCCCCAAGCTCTCGGCTTCGCTCGAGCAGGGGAGGCCCCAAACCACACGACCACCCGGGGCGCGGACAACCCCGAGGAAGGCCTGAGCTCGCCATGCTTCTGCTGCTGTCGCACTCCGACACCGACCTGCTCAGCGCCCGTGCGGCGAACGCCGGCTCCGCCGGCGGCCCGGTCGAGTACCGCTTCGCCAACCCCGCCCGCCTCCCCCTCGCCGACCTGCCCGGCCTCCTCGACGACGCCGAGCTCGTCGTCGTCCGCCTCCTCGGCGGCCTCCGCTCCTGGCAGGAGGGCCTCGACGCCATCCGCGCGACCGGAAAGCCGGTCGTCGTCCTCAGCGGCGAACAGGCCCCCGACGCCCAGCTGATGGAGGCCTCCACGGTCCCCGTCGGCGTCGCCACCGAGGCCCACGCCTACCTCGCGCACGGCGGCCCGGAGAACCTGGAGCAGCTGGCCCGCTTCCTCTCCGACACCGTCCTGCTCACCGGCCACGGCTTCGAGGCCCCGGCCGCCGCCCCCACCTGGGGCCCGCTGGAGCGCACCCCGAAGCCCACCGACGGCCCGACCGTCGCCGTGCTCTACTACCGCGCCCACCACATGAGCGGGAACACCGGCTTCGTCGGCACCCTCTGCGACGCCATCGAGGACGCCGGAGCCCGGGCGCTGCCCCTGTACGTGGCCTCCCTGCGCGCCCCCGAGGCGGAGCTGATCTCCGTCCTGAGCGGAGCCGACGCCATCGTCACCACCGTCCTCGCCGCCGGCGGCACCAAGCCGGCCGAGGCGCAGGCCGGCGGCGACGAGGAGGCCTGGGACGCGGGCGCGCTCGCCGCGCTCGACGTGCCGATCCTCCAGGCGCTGTGCCTGACCGGCTCGCGGTCCGCGTGGGAGGAGAACGACGAGGGCCTCTCGCCGCTGGACGCCGCCAGCCAGGTCGCCGTGCCCGAGTTCGACGGCCGGCTCATCACCGTCCCCTTCTCCTTCAAGGAGATCGACGAGGACGGCCTGCCCGCGTACGTCGCCGACGCCGAGCGCGCGGCCCGCGTCGCGGGGATCGCCGTCCGGCACGCCCGGCTCCGCCACATCCCGAACGCCGAGAAGAAGCTGGCGCTCGTCCTCTCCGCGTACCCGACCAAGCACTCCCGCATCGGCAACGCGGTCGGCCTCGACACCCCCGCCTCCGCCGTCGCGCTGCTCCGCCGCCTCATCGCGGAGGGCTACGACTTCGGGCCGGAGGAGGACCTCCCCGGCCTGGTCTCCGGCGACGGCGACGAGCTGATCTACGCCCTCATCGAGGCCGGCGGCCACGACCAGGACTGGCTCACCGAGGAGCAGCTCGCCCGCAACCCGGTCCGCATCCCGGCCGCCGACTACAAGCGCTGGTACGCGACGCTGCCCGCCGAGCTCCGCGAGCAGGTCGAGGAGCACTGGGGCCCGGCGCCCGGCGAGATGTTCCTCGACCGGTCCCGCAACCCGGAGGGCGACATCGTCCTCGCCGCCCTGCGGCGCGGGAACCTGCTGATCCTCATCCAGCCGCCGCGCGGCTTCGGCGAGAACCCGATCGCGATCTACCACGACCCCGACCTCCCGCCGTCCCACCACTACCTGGCCGCCTACCGCTGGATCGCCGCCCGCGCCGACGACGGCGGCTTCGGCGCCGACGCCATGGTCCACCTGGGCAAGCACGGCAACCTGGAGTGGCTGCCCGGCAAGAACGCCGGCCTGTCCGCCGCCTGCGGCCCGGACGCGGCGCTCGGCGACATCCCGCTGGTCTACCCGTTCCTCGTCAACGACCCGGGCGAGGGCACCCAGGCCAAGCGGCGCGTCCACGCCACCCTCGTCGACCACCTGGTCCCGCCGATGGCCCGCGCCGACTCGTACGGCGACATCGCGCGCCTGGAGCAGCTCCTCGACGAGTACGCGCAGATCTCCTCCATGGACCCGGCGAAGCTGCCCGCGATCCGCGCCCAGATCTGGACGCTGATCCAGGCCGCCAAGCTCGACCACGACCTGGGCCTCCAGGAGCGCCCGGAGGACGACGGCTTCGACGACTTCCTGCTGCACGTCGACGGCTGGCTGTGCGAGGTCAAGGACGCCCAGATCCGCGACGGCCTGCACGTCCTCGGCGGCGCCCCGGAGGGCGAGGCCCGCGTCAACCTGGTCCTCTCCATCCTGCGCGCCCGCCAGATCTGGGGCGGCACGCAGGCACTGCCCGGCCTGCGCGAGGCCCTCGGCCTCGACGAGTCGGCCGCGACCCGCACCACCGCCGACGAGGCGGAGGAGAAGGCCCGCGCGCTCGTCGAGGGCATGGAGGCCGCCGGCTGGTCCGTGGCCGCGATCGACACGGTCGCCGCCGCGTACGGCCCCGAGGTGCACGCCGTGCTGCGGTTCGCCTGCGAGCAGGTCGTGCCGCGCCTCGCCGCCACCACCGACGAGCTGACGCACGCCGTGCACGCCCTGAACGGCGGCTTCGTCCCGGCCGGCCCGTCCGGCTCCCCGCTGCGCGGCCTGGTCAACGTCCTGCCGACCGGCCGGAACTTCTACTCGGTCGACCCGAAGGCCGTGCCGTCCCGGCTCGCCTGGGAGACCGGCCAGGCCCTCGCCGACTCCCTCCTGGAGCGCTACCGCACCGACAACGGCGAATGGCCGACCTCGGTGGGCCTCTCCCTGTGGGGGACGAGCGCGATGCGCACCGCCGGCGACGACGTCGCCGAGGCGCTCGCCCTCCTCGGCGTCCGCCCGCTGTGGGACGAGGCCTCCCGCCGCGTCAACGGCCTGGAGCCGATCCCGCTCGCCGAACTCGGCCGCCCCCGCGTCGACGTCACGCTGCGCATCTCCGGCTTCTTCCGGGACGCGTTCCCGCACGTCATCGGCCTCCTCGACGACGCCGTACGGCTCGTCGCGGGCCTTGCGGACGAGTCCGCCGAGGACAACTACGTCCGGGCGCACGCGCAGGCCGACCTCGCCGAGCACGGCGACGAGCGGCGCGCCACCACCCGCATCTTCGGCTCGCGCCCCGGCACGTACGGCGCGGGCATCCTCCAGCTGATCGACTCGCGCGACTGGCGCACCGACGCCGACCTCGCCGAGGTGTACACGGTGTGGGGCGGGTACGCGTACGGCCGCGGGCTCGAAGGCCGCCCGGCGCGCGCCGAGATGGAGACCGCGTACAAGCGGATCGCGGTCGCCGCGAAGAACACGGACACCCGCGAGCACGACATCGCCGACTCCGACGACTACTTCCAGTACCACGGCGGCATGGTCGCGACCGTGCGCGCGCTCAAGGGCACCGCGCCCGAGGCGTACATCGGCGACTCCACCCGCCCGGAGACCGTCCGTACCCGCACCCTCGTCGAGGAGACCTCCCGGGTGTTCCGCGCCCGCGTGGTCAACCCGCGCTGGATCGAGGCGATGCGCCGCCACGGATACAAGGGCGCGTTCGAACTGGCGGCGACCGTCGACTACCTCTTCGGCTACGACGCCACGACCGGCGTCGTCGCCGACTGGATGTACGACAAGCTGACGCAGGAGTACGTGCTCGACCCGGCGAACCAGGCCTTCCTGAAGGAGGCCAACCCGTGGGCCCTGCACGGCATCGCCGAGCGGCTCCTCGAAGCCGAGTCCCGCGGCATGTGGGAGAAGCCGGACCCGGAGACCCTGGCCGCCCTGCGCCAGGTGTTCCTGGAGACGGAAGGCGACCTGGAGGGGTCGGACGAGGACTAGCCGGGACTATCCGGGACCAGCCGGGACCGGGGGGCCGCGCCGATCAGGACACCCCCCCGACTCCCCACGGGTGCCGGGGCCGGCTCCAGTGCCAGACGGCGGCCCCGGAAACCCTCTCTCAGCCGCCGGTCGTGGCTGACCACGACCAGCGTGCCCGGGTACAGCGCGAGCGCGGCGTCGATCTCCTCCACCAGGCCGGGGGCCAGGTGGGTGGTCGGCTCGTCGAGGAGCAGCAGACCGGCGGGTGAGGCCACGAGCCGGGCCAGCTCCAGTTTGCGGCGCCGGCCCGTCGACAGGAGACGCACCGGGGTGGCGAGATCCCGGGCGGCGAAGAGCCCGAGGGCGAGCAGTTCGTCCTCGCGGCCTTCCCCGAAGGCCTCGCTCACCGTACGGGGGTCGGTGGGCGGGGCCGTCTCCTGGCGGAGCATCCCGACGCGGGCCGGTGCGCTCACCGTGCCCGCGTCCGGGACGAGTTCACCCGCGAGGACCTTCAGGAGCGTCGTCTTCCCGGCGCCGTTCGGGCCGGTGACCAGGAGCCGTTCGCCCGCGTCGAGGTGGAGGGCGTCCAGGCGGAGCCGGCCGTCCACCCGCACGTCCGCGAGGTCGACGGGGGTGCCCTCGACGCCGGTGAGGTCCGCGCGGAAGCGCAGCGGTTCGGGCGGCGGCGGCACGGGGTGCGCGGACAGCCGGGCGAGCCGCTCGCGGGCGGCCCGGATCCTGCTCATCGCCCCGTGCGCCCGCGACCGGGCGCGGAAGGCGCCGGCCCCGCTGAACGCGGCCGGGGCCTTGCGGGGGATCGCGGAGAACCGGTCGATGTGCGTGTCGGCGAGGGCCGTGTGCCGGGCGAGGTCCTCCTTCCAGTCCTCGTACTCCCGCTGCCTGCGGGCCCGTTCGGCCGCGCGCCCGGCGAGGTAGCCGGGGTAGCCGTCGCCGTACCGGCGCACGGTGTGCCGGTCCTCGTCCACTTCGAGGACGGCGGTGGTCACCCGGTCGAGGAACACCCGGTCGTGGGAGACGGCGACGACCGTGCCCCGGTGGGTGCGCAGTCGTTCCTCCAGCCACTCCACGGCCTCGTCGTCGAGGTCGTTCGTCGGCTCGTCGAGCAGCAGCAGTTCGGGCTCGGCGGCGAGGACGCCCGCGAGGGCGAGCCGTGAGCGCTGTCCGCCGGAGAGGGTGCCGAGCGGCCGGTCCCGGTCGAGCGGTCGGCGCTCGCCGAGCCGCCGCAGGGTGGTCTCCACGCGCCGGTCGGCGTCGGCGCCGCCCCGGGCCTCGTGGGCGGCGAGGAGCTCGGCGTATCCGGCGAGGTCCCCGGTGGCGGCGAGGCGGGCCTCGGCGGTCCGGATGGCCCGCTCCAGCGCCCGTACGTCCGCGAGCGCGTGGTCGACGGCGTCGCCGACGGTGGCCGTCGCGGGGAGGTCCAGGGTCTGGGCGAGGTGGCCGAGCCCGCCGGGGGCCTCGACGGAGACGGTGCCGTCGTCGGGCGCCTCCAGGCCGGCGAGGAGTCGCAGCAGGGTCGACTTCCCCGAGCCGTTGTCGCCGACGATCCCGAGTCGTTCGCCGGGGCGGACGGTGAACGAGACCCGGTCGAGCACGGTCCTGCGCTGCGCGTACCGGTCGTCGTAGCGCTTGCTGACGTCGACGAGTAGGGCACGGAACAAGGGGGTACCTCCTGCCGCCGGGGAAGCGAGACGGATCGTCTCGCCTCGACGACGGTACGACAGGGGGAGGGAGTGTGCAAGACGAGACGTCTCGTATCGTTGAAGAATCTCAGGCGGAGGCCACGCGCAGGACCAGTGCGGCCGCCGCGATCAGGGTGAGCACCGCCGCCGGCGCCAGCTCGTAGTCCTTCACCCGCAGGTGGGCGACGACGGCGCCGGCGAAGTAGAGCACCAGGCCGACGGCCGCGGCCACGCCGAGCGGCGCGACGAAGAGGCCCGCGAGCAGGCCGAGCGCGCCCGCGGCCTTCGCGGTCGCCAGCAGGGGAAGCGCGCCCTCTGACACGCCCACCTTGGTCATGCTGCCCACGACCTGCGGGTTCTTGGTGAAGGTCATGAAGGCGGAGCCGGTCGCCGCGAGGGCGAGCAGGGCCGCGACGGCGGCGTAGGCGATGAACATGGAGGAGCTCCAACGGTATGGGGACGAAAACCGTTGAAGAGTAACAACGATTTCTTTCGCTCCATAATCGCGTTGTTGTTACGGTGGACGGCATGGCAGCTCATCCGACCGACCGCCTCGGCTTCCTCCTCTCCTTCCGTGGCGAGCTCACCGGTGCGCGCATCCGCGCCGCCCTGGGCGTCGCCGGGCTGCACCCGCGCAACGCGATGACCCTGATGCAGCTGGCCCCCGGCGCCACGAGCCAGCGCGAACTCGCCGTCGCGATGGAGCTCGACCCGAGCCAACTGGTCGCGATCCTCAACGAGTTGGAGACGGCCGGGCTCGCCGAGCGCCGCCGCGACCCCGCCGACCGACGCCGCCACATCGTCGAGATCACCTCGGCGGGCACCGAAGCCCTGGAGCGCATCGACCAGGCCGTGAGCGACGCCGAACGCGAACTCTTCGGCGACCTCACCGAAGCCGAACAGACGCTCCTGCGCGGCCTGTTGGACCGCGTCGTCGTCGACCCCGCCGACCACGACTGCGGCGCGGAGTAACACCCGGCGCCCGCACCGCCCCGCCTCCCCGGTTCACAGCGGGAGGCGCACCACGTCCGCGATCTCGACCGCCCCGCCCAGCCGCACCACCGGACCTGCCGAGCCGGGCCGCGCGGAAGCGGTGATCGTGGAGGGGCTGCCCAGCGAGTCGCCCATGTCGACCGCGAGCTCGACGCCGTACCCGTGCCCCTGTCCCTGCCCGTGCCTGTGTTCGTGCCCCGGCCCGTGTCCGCCCCCGTCGCCGCCGTCCGCCAGGTGCGCGGCGAGGCAGGCCGTGCTGTTGGCGTTGGCGACGTCCTCCGGGACGCCGATCGACGGGGCGAACATGCGGGCGGTGCGTCGGCCCGTGGACGTCGGCCCGGAGTGGACGTAGCAGCCGAGGAGTCCGAGCCGGTCGCACGCGGCGCGCAGTCGCCCGGTGTCCGGTGCGAGGCCGGCCAGCGCCGCGGTCGAGTGCACCGGGACCAGCAGCCGCGGGCGCCCCGTCGAGGCGACCCGCAGCCCGGCGCCCAGGGCCCCCGCGGGAACGCCGAGCGCGGGCACCACGAGGTCCCGCTCCGCGGCGGTCGGCTCCCGCAACTCCACGGCACCGGCCTCGAAAGAGGCCCGGACCCGCCCGCCCTCCCGCACGGACCGGCCCTCGAAGACCCGCCCCGCCGTGCGCAGTTCGACCCGGTGGGTGCCGCTCCCGGCGCCCCGGGTCGCGAACGCCAGCGCGGCGAGGGTGCCGTGGCCGCACGCCGGCAGCTCGCCCTCGGCGGTGAAGAAGCGCAGGGACACCACGGGAATCCCGGCCCGGCCCGCCGCCACCGACACGAACACCGCGTGCGAGGTGCCCGCCGCCACCGCCACGCGCCGCCGTCGCTCGTCGCTCAGCGGCACCTCGCCGAGCACCGCGGTCGGGCTCCCGCTCGCACCGCCCGCTCCGTCGCGCACGCACGCGCGCACGATCGTGACGTCGCCGTGCGGCATGCGCTCTCCTCTGCTTCGTGTTCCACGACGGGGTCGCGGAAAGCACTATGCCGGGAACGGGCCTGCCGCCACCGGCCCTTCGCGGACTTCACCGCCGCTGCGGCGGAGACGAATCCTCATTGTTCTAGTAGAGTGCGAACAAGGGAGGTTTTCATGAACCGTGCCACACCTCGTCTCCGCGCGCTCGCCGCGCTCCCCTTCGTCCTCGCCCTCGCCGTCCACCTGCTGCTCTTCGCCCACTGGCGGGACGCGCTGCCCGCCGAACTCGCCACCCACTACTCCCTCGGGGACGGTGGCGAGGCCGACGGCTGGACGAGCCGGGCCGGCTACGTCCTCATCAGCACGGCCCTGATCGCGGGCCTCGCCGCCGCCTGGACCGCGAGCATCCGGCGCCGGGCCCTGTGGGGCGCCTGGGCCACCGCGGGCTTCACCGGCGGACTGCTGGTCCGGATCCTTCGCAACAACCTCGTCGACGCGTTCGAGGTGCAGGTCTCCGTGCCCGCCGTCGACCTCGCCGTGGCCGGAACGGCGGCGGTCGCCGCCGGCCTCGCCGGCTGGGCGCTCACCTCGCTCGTCCCGGCGGACGAGCCGGCCGACCGGTCGGGGGCGCCCGACGGCCCGCGACTCGCGCTCGGCGCGAGCGAGGTCGCCGGCTGGTCCCGCTCCACCGGCTCCCGGACGCTGACCGCCCTCGCGGTCCTCGCCCTCGCCGCCGCCCCGGTCGCCCTCCTCGTCCTCGACTGGCCGGACGCGCTGTTCGGCCTGCTCGGCCTCGTCATCGGCGTGCCCGGGCTCGCACTCGCCCGGGTCCGGGTCACCGTCGACCGCCACGGCCTCACCGTCCGCTCCGGCGTCTTCCCCAAGCCCCGCGTCCGGATCCCGCTCGACGAGATCGCGGGCGCGGACACCCGCGACGTCCGCGCCGTCGCCGACTTCGGCGGCTGGGGCTACCGCGTCCGGGCGCACCGCACGGGCGTGGTGCTGCGCTCCGGCGAGGCGCTCGTCGTACGGCGGGACGGCGGCCGGGAGTTCGCGGTCACCGTGCCCGACGCGGCGACGGCGGCCGCGCTGCTCAACACGCTCGCCGAACGGCATGGGAAGGTCTGACCGTGCTCTTCCGTGTCGACCCGGCCTCTCCCGTCCCCCTCGGCGACCAGATCGCCGCCTGCGTCAGGGGCGCCCTCTCCGACGGCTCCGCCGCCCCCGGCGAACGCCTCCCGGCCGCCCGGGAGCTCGCCGACTCCCTCGGCGTCAACGTCCACACCGTGCTCCGCGGCTACCAGCGCCTGCGCGAGGAGGGCCTCATCGAGCTCCGCCGCGGCCGGGGCGCCCTCATCGTCCCCGGCGCCACCGCCCCCGACCGCGCCCGGCTGGTCTCCCGGCTGCGCGAGGCGGCGGCGGAGGCCCGCGAACTCGGCCTGAGCGAAGACGAGTTCGTGGAGCTCGCCCGCACCAGCCTGGGGTAGTCCCCGGCGGTGCGCGTCAGGGCAGCTCGCGTACCGGCGTGCCCGCCAGGAAGGCCTCGACGTCCTCGACGGCCTCGCCGAAGTACTGGGCGTAGTTGGCCTCCGTCACATAGCCGAGGTGGGGGAGGGCCAGCACGTTCGGCAGGGTGCGCAGCGGGTCGTCGGCCGGCAGGGGTTCGGTGGCGTACACGTCGAGGCCGGCGCCCGCGATCCAGCCCTCGCGCAGGGCCCGGAGGAGCGCCTCGCCGTCGACCAGGCCGGCCCGCGAGGTGTTGACCAGGTACGCGGAGGGGCGCATCGCCCGCAGCTCGTCCTCCCCGACCAGGCCCCGGGTGCGGTCGGAGAGGACCAGGTGGAGCGAGACGAAGTCGCTGCTCGCGAAGAGGTCCCGCTTGTCCTCGGCGAGCCGCGCGCCGTGCTCGGCGGCCCGCTCCTCCGTCAGGTTCTCGCTCCAGGCGACGACGTCCATGCCGAAGGCGCGGCCGACCGCCGCGACCCGGGCGCCGATCTTGCCGAGGCCGACGAGCCCGAGGGTGCGGCCGGCCAGGTCGCTGCCGACGGTGGACTGCCAGGGGCCGCCCTCGCGCAGCGCCTGCGCCTCGGTCCGCACGTGGCGCGCGAGACCGAGCAGGAGCGCCCAGGTCAGTTCGGTGGGCGGCTCGGGGCTGCTGGCGGTGCCGCAGACGACGACCCCGCGGGCGCGGGCGGCGGCGATGTCGATGGAGGCGTTGCGCGGCCCGGACGTGACGAGGAGCCGGAGCCGGGGGAGGCGGGCGAGGAGCTCTGCGTCGAACGGGGTCCGCTCCCGCATGATCACGACGATCTCGCAGTCCTCGACGGCGGCGACGACCGCGTCCCGGTCGGCGAGGTGCTCGCGGAACACCCGGACGTCGACGCGGCCGGCGAGCGGGCTCCAGTCGGCGGAGGCGAGGGCGACGCCCTGGTAGTCGTCGAGTACGGCGCAGCGCAGCTTCATGGCTCCATGATCGCTTACCTCGGATGCTCCGCCCAGGGCGACAGAGCGATCCCCCTTCCGGAGAATTGCCCTGTCTTGTCCCGTTGTGAGGAGTGGATGCCATGGCTTCCGGTGACAGTGCCGACGAACTCGCCGCCCTCCGGGCCAGGGTGGCCGCGCTCGAAGCCGAGAAGGCGGTCGCCCGTCCGCCCCACCACCGCGTCCGCTCCTTCTTCTCCGCCGTCCTGATCGTCATCGGCTGCATCCTGATCCCGCTGGGCATCGTCGCCTCCTGGACCGCGGACATCGTCGGCGACACCGACCGCTACGTGCAGACGGTCAAGCCGCTCGCCTCCGACCCGGACATCCAGGCCGCCGTCGCGAACCGCGTGACGAACGCCCTCATGGAGCACATCGACCTCCCCGCGCTCCTGGAGGGCGTCGCGCCCACGGACCGGCCCCTGGCGGAGAAGGCCCTCGGCAAGCTGGGCGGCTCCCTGGAAAGCGCGGTCAGCAGCTTCGTCCACGACCGGGCGCAGGACATCGTCGCCTCACCCGCCTTCGAGACCATCTGGACCGACGCCAACCGGGCCATCCACACCTCCCTCGACCGGGCCCTGACCGGCAGCGACGAAGGCGCGGTGAAGATCGAGACGGACACGGTCACCATCGACCTGGCGCCGGTGATCGAGCGGGTGAAGGAGCGGCTCGTCGCGTCCGGCCTCGACGTCGCGGCCAAGATCCCCGAGATCCACACCGACTTCACCGTGGTCAAGTCCGACGACATCGGCAAGGTGAAGACGGTGTTCTCGCTGCTCCAGACCATGGGCGTGTGGCTGCCCGTGATCGCCGTCCTGCTCGTCGTCGGCGGTGTGCTGCTCGCCGTGAAGCGCCGCCGCACGCTGGTCGCCGCCGCCCTCGGCGTCGCCTTCGCGGCGATCGTCCTCGGCGTCGCCCTCACCGTCTTCCGCACGGTCTACCTGAACGCCCTGCCGTCCACCGTCTCCCCGGCCGCCGCGGGCTCCGTCTACGACACGCTGATCCGCTTCCTGCGCACCTCGGTCCGGGTGTTCGCGACCCTCGGCATCCTGATCGCCCTCGCCGCCTGGCTCTCCGGACCGAGCCGCCCCGCCGTCCTCGTCCGCGGCCTCTGGCACTCCGGCATCACCGCGACCCGGGCCACCGCCGACCACGCGGGCATGAAGCTCGGCCCGGTGGGCCCGTTCGTCCGCCGCTACCGCACCTGGATCACCTGGATCCTCGTCGCCGGCGCGGCCGCGGCCCTCGTCTTCTGGTCCTACCCCACCGGCGCCGTCGTCGTGGGCATCGCCCTCACCCTGCTCTTCGTCCTGGCGGTGGTGGCCTTCCTGGCGGAGGAGCCCGCCGAGCGACCCCCCGCCGAACCGGCCCCCGGCGACCAGCCCCCCAAGCAGCCGCCGCCCGCCGGGGGAAGCGCCCCCACCCCGCAGGTCTAGGCCGTTCCTTTCGGATCAGGCCGGATACGAGGGGGGCGGCCGGCCCGCCGGGGTCGGCCGCCCCCTTCGGCGTGCTAGCCGCCGGCCGGGAACTCCTTCTCGCCGCGGGACGGTACGAGCGCCGCGCCCGCGAGGAGGCCGACCGCGATGGTCGTGACGATCGTGACGAAGTCCATCAGGTCGCGGAAGCCGTGGAGGACGTGCCCGCCCGCCGGTCCGCGAGGACCGTGAGCGTCGCGACCAGGGCGGAGAGGAGCGCGGTCGTGCCGATCTCGTACCAGGTCGGCTGGACGGCGGGCGCGAAGCCGACGGAGAACAGCACGATGCCGGCGCCGCGCGCCCAGCGCGGCACCGTGGAAGGCAGGTTCTCGACCCGGCGCAGGCCGGCCGCCGCCTCGGACAGCGGCGGCCGGGTGTCCCGTACGCGCTCGACGAACTCCTTGAGGGCGACGGCCCGGTCGAGCCGGGCGACGTCGGGGAAGGCCGTGACGGTCGAGGTGAGGGTGCGGCCCCCCACGGTCACGGAGAGCACGGCGCCGTCCGCGACGAGCACCGTCTCGGCCCGCCCGCCGTAGGTCCGGGCGAGGCCGCGGACGACCCGGTCGACGCCTTCGGCGCCCTCCCCGCTGAACTTCAGCATGAACCGGGTGAGTTCACGCAGGAAGTCGTGGAGGAGGACGCCGGGCTGCTCGTGCTCGTGGGCCGGATCGCGCTCGTGGGCCGGATCGGGCCCACGAGCGGAATCAGGTTCGGGATCGGAGCCGGTATCGCTGTCGGTGGTCCAGGGAGTCACGCCCCGCCCCTCACCGGCGGACGGTGTCGTCGGTCTTGAGGTCGTCCAGGGCGTCGTTGAAGTCGTCGAGCTCGTCCGGGCAGTAGACCTGGAGGACGATCCGCTCGACCTCGACGGCCTTGGAGTCGGAGATGACGGGCCGCATCCCGGGGCCGGCGGCGCCGTTCGACTGCTGGATCTTCCACAGCGCCGTCTTCAGGGCGTTGCCCGGCTCCTCGCAGACCTGGCCGCCGTCGGTGCCGAGCAGCCGCTCGATGGTGTCGGTGTCGGGGGAGGGGTAGCCGGCCTTGACCAGCTCCTCCTGGAGCTGATTGGCCTTGGAGAGCGTCTGGCTGCTCGTCTTCACGTTGTGGTAGCGGATGAGGCCGGTGACGACGAGGCCGACGAGGATGACGATCGTGCCCCAGTAGATCACCTTGTGCTCGGAGGCGAAGCGGGTGGGACTCATGCCTGCTCTCCCTCGCTGGGGACGGCGGCGGCGGTGCGCCAGCTCGGCTTGCGGAAGTGCAGGAAGGCCCACGGGATCACGAAGCCCAGGATGAGCAGGCCGCCGCCGACGATGGCGACGTACGACCAGACGCTGCCGCTGCCGAACTGGGAGCTGGGGACGAAGCCGATGCACAGCGCGGCGAGCGAGGCGAGCAGGCCGACGACGCACAGGACGCCCAGCGCGGGTGCCCGGTAGCCGCGGGGGTGGTCGGGCTGGGTCTTCCGCAGCCGGATCGCCGCGGCGAACATCAGCAGGTAGACGATCAGGTACACCTGCGTGGTGATGACCGAGAAGATCCAGTAGACGCTGGAGACGTTCGGGATCAGCGCGTACCCGAGGGCGATGACCGTGGTCACGACGCCCTGGGTGACCAGGATGTTCTGCTGGACGCCGAACTTGTTCAGCTTCTGCAGGAACGGCGGCAGGTAGCCCTCCTGGCGGGAGATCTCCAGCAGGCCCTTGGACGGTCCGGCCAGCCAGGTCAGCATGCCGCCGAGGGACGCCGAGATCAGTGCGACGGC
Source organism: Streptomyces sp. NPDC056361 (assembly GCF_042262805.1). Lineage (NCBI taxonomy): Bacteria > Bacillati > Actinomycetota > Actinomycetes > Kitasatosporales > Streptomycetaceae > Streptomyces > Streptomyces sp. NPDC056361. Next base: position 18,460 of record NZ_JBHJQI010000033.1, on the reverse strand, counting down.
GGCGATCGGGGTGAGCCAGCCGATGCCGAAGTACGAGAAGAAGGCGTCGAACGCCTGCATCACGCCGGCCGTGAGGCTGAGCTGGTCCGCGGGGACGACCCAGCTGATCGCGAGCGCCGGGAGGATGAAGATCAGCAGCACCAGGCCCACGGCCAGGAACATCGACTTCGGGTACTCCTTCGGCGGGTCCTTCAGCGAGGAGACGTGGACGGCGTTCATCTCCATGCCCGAGTACGACAGGAAGTTGTTGACGATCAGGACGAGGCTCGCCAGGCCCGTCCACTGCGGGAGCAGGTGCGAGGCGTTCATCGGGGCCGCCGAGGGGTTGCCCTGGGCGAGGAAGACCATGCCGAGGACCACCAGCACCGTGCCGGGGATCAGGGTGCCGATGATCAGGCCCCAACTGGCCAGTCCGGCCAGTGCCTTCGTCCCCCGCGAGGAGATCCACACGCCCGTCCAGTAGAGGACCACGATGACGATCGCGGTGTACGGGCCGTTGGAGGCGAGGGCCGGATCGATGATGTACGCGATGGTGGACGCGACGAACCCGAGGAGGCTCGGATAGTAGAAGATCGTCATCGCGAACTGGCACCACACGGCCAGGAATCCGAGCGGCTTCGACAGCCCCTCCGAGACCCAGCGGTACACGCCGCCGTTCCACCCCGAGGCGAGCTCCGCGGAGACCAGGGCCGTCGGCAGCAGGAACACGATCGCCGGGACCAGATAGAGGAACACGCAGGCCAGGCCGTAGACGGCCATCGTGGGCGCGGCCCGCAGGCTCGCCACCGACGCGGTCGTCATCAGGGCCAGCGTCACCCAGGTGAGGGTGGTGGGAGCCGGCGTCGCGGCCGCCCGTGGCCTGGGTACTTCGGCCGGAGTGTCGATACTGCTCATGGGCCCTCCATCGGTTCGCGCGATCCCTCCCACGCTCGGAGGCCCCCGTACGGCGGGCAACCGGGGTCGCCCGTACGGGTGAAGGCACGGCGGTCCCCGAGGGGCCTAGGGGTGAGGGCCTGGCGGGTCCCCGAGGTCGTACGGGTGAAGGCGGGGCGGCTCCGCCCCTCGTCAGGGCGTCCGTGTGAAGGAGCGTCGGTACGCGCGCGGGGGCACGCCCCGGCGGCGTACGAACTGGGCGCGGAGCACCGCGGCGCTGCCGAAGCCGACCGCGCGGGCTATCTCCTCGACGGGGAGGTCCGTCGTCTCCAGGAGCTCCTCGGCGCGGCTGAGGCGCAGCCCGAGCAGCCAGGCGTGCGGGGTGGTGCCGGTCGAGGCGGCGAACCGGCGGGCGAAGGACCGGCGGCTCATCAGCGCCCTGCGGGCCAACTCCGCCACGGGCAAGGGCTCGTCGAGGTGCTCCCGGGCCCACGCGAGCACCTCGGTGAGCCGCTCGTCCCGGCTGTCCTCGGGGACGGGGGTGGCCAGGTACTGGGCCTGCCCGCCGTCGCGGTGGGACGGGAGCACCAGGTCCCGGGCGATGGCGTTGGCCGTGGTCGCCCCGTACTCCCGCCGCAGCAGGTGCAGGCACAGGTCGAAGCCGGCGGCGGCGCCCGCGCCGGTGACGATCGGGCCCTGGTCGACGTAGAGCGCGTCGGGTTCCACGGTGACGGCCGGGTGGCGCTCGGCGAGCAGCCCCGCGAACCGCCAGTGCGTCGTGGCGCGCCGCCCGTCGAGCAGCCCGGCCGCGGCGAGTGCGAACGCGCCGACGCAGTGGGCCGCGACCAGCGCGCCCCGCGCGTGCGCGGCGGCCAGCGTGTCGAGGACGGCGGGCGCCGGGGGCGTGCGGAAACCCGCCCAGGGCAGCGCGATCACCAGATCCGCGGCCGCCAGCCGGTCGAGACCCTGCTCGACGACCAGCGGCAGCCCGACGTCCGTACGGACCCGCCCCGGCCGGTCCGTGCACAGCGCGAAGTCGAAACGGGGCAGACCCTCGCCGCGCGCGTCGAACACCTCGGAGACGATGCCGGCACCGAGCATGCCGACACCGGTCGGGGCGTACGCGGCGACGGTCGTGAACGGCGGCATGCGGGGAGTCTGGCACGCGGGGCGGCGGCACCGGCCCCGGCGGGTGGCACGATTCCCGCGATCAGTGGCAGCACGGCCACTCGTGAAGGAACCTTCCCCGCAGAAGACTTGGGGGCATGACGACGACGAAGAACAGCACCGACGCCCCCCGCGGCCGTACCGCCGCCTACACGATCCTGACCACCGGCTACACCCTCTCCACCGGCCCCGGCGTCGCCGCCACCGTGTCGTACGTCCACGACGGCGACCGGCACGTGATCGTCGACCCCGGCATGGTGGCCGGCCGCGACCGCATCCTCGGCCCGCTGGCCGCACTCGGACTCGGCCCGGACGACATCACCGACGTGGTCCTCAGCCACCACCACCCCGACAACACCATGAACGTCGGCCTCTTCGGCCACGCCCGCGTCCACGACCACAAGGCGATCTACGAGAACGACCAGTGGACCGACCGCGACGCCGAGGGCCACGAACTCACCCCGTCGCTGCGCCTCATCCGCACCCCCGGCCACAGCGCCGAGGACATCACGCTGCTCGCCGGCACCGAGTCCGGCGTCGTCGCCTTCGTCGGCGACCTCTGGTGGCGCCCCAACGGCCCCGTGGAGGACCCGGTCGCCCCGGACCACGGCATCCTGCGCGACTCCCGCCTCCGCGTCCTCGACACCGCCGACGTCATCGTCCCCGGCCACGGCCCGGCCTTCCCGGCCGACGACACCGCACCGCGCTAGGGGTGTCCGGCGGATCACGGCCGGGGCGTGGTCCCGTCCCCGGCACCCGCGCACGGGCCCACCGCGCGCTCTAGAATCGGCTTTCATGTCGAAGCCTGACGAGCTGCTCGTAGACATCGCCGCCACGGTGGAGTCCGGGCGGAGCAATCAGATGTCCCTCACCGTGGTCACGGGGGGCGCGGTCCTCACCGGGCGACTGGCCCCGGAAGCCCTGTGGAGACAGCGGGTGTCGGAAGTCCTCACGGACTCCGCCCGCCTGGGCGAGTTCTCCGGGGTCTTCCGCCCCACCGAACCCAAGGGCGAACCGCCCACCCACCTCCACTTCCACCTCGCCCGCATCCTCCAGGGCACCGTCGGCATCCCGGAGACCGGCGGCATGTACCGGGTCGCCATCGCGGACGTGAGCGCTTGGACCGTGGGAGACGTCAGCTACATCGACAACTGAGCGACCGACCTGGTGATCGCCGTACGGGGCTGAGTCGACGGGCGACGGGGCCGCCGTACGGGGCGGCCGCCTACTGCCAGCCGGCGGAGCCCGTGGGAGTGGCGGTGGGGGTGGGGGTGGCCGTGGTGACGCTCGCGGTGTCGGCGGCGGTCACCGCGGAGTGCCGCGGGAGGGACTCGCCGGTCTGCGGAGTGGCGCAGGCGACGGCGACGGCGGCGACGGCGGTTCCGGCGAGCAGGGCGAGACGCCTCATGGGGAGCTCCAGACGGGAGTCGGGGGGAGGTCGCCGAGCGGCGACCGGACGGCTCCATCGTTGCGACGCCGGAGCCGCGGGGGCCAGGGTTCCGGGTGGCAGGCTGCTGCACGGGCCCGAGCCTGCCAACAGGGCCGCTCGTGGCAGGCAGTGGCCACTGTCACCTAGCTGAACCGGTGAGCCGTCGACAGGCCGGAAGGCGGAGGGCAGGGTGGGGTGAGCGGGCCCCGGCGTACGTGCGGCGGGCGGCCCGGTCCCTGTTCGTGCGGCCCGGCGGGCCGCACGGTCCCCCTCGTTGCGCCGGCCGGGCGGAACGATCCGCCTTCGTTCGGCCCGGCGTTCCCGGGCGCCCCAGGAGTGTGACCGCGGTGCACCTGATCCACGTACTGTTCCGCGCCTCTCCCGGCCAGCCGTGCGGGCCGCCGCTGCCGCCGTTCCCGGAGCGCGCCGACGCGTTCGCCGCCGCGGCGGTGGAGCACGCGACCGAGCACCGTGGCCGGGGGGCCGGTACCGCGGCCGTGACCGTGTTCGTCCGGGCGGCGACGGTCGCCGAGGCGGAGGCCCGGGCCGCCGCCGTCTGCGTGGCGCTCGCGAGGCCCCCTTGGCAGGTGGTGGCCGTGTGGCCGGGTCTGGTCGATGCCTACTACGAAAAACTGGTCAAGTCGGATGAATTCTGAGCGAGTTGATTCGAGGCCTGGCGCGAAATAGCCACAACGGCGCGTCGGCGTAGGTGCTTTCGACGTCACGGCAGATCCCCTCCGGCGCCGGATCGAGCATGATCGGTCCGGGTGCCTAACGGGGAGGCCGATGTGGAAGAGCTGGGACTCGGCCTGGACAGGCTCGCGGAGCACACCTATCAACTGATGCTCGCGGAGCCCGACATCACGGTGGACGGCGTCGCCGCGCGCACCGGCTCGGGCTCCGCGGAGGTCCGGGCGGCGATGGACCGGCTGGCCGCGCTCTCCCTGCTCAGGGCCCCGGCCGACGGCGGCGACCCGACCCTGGTCGTCGATCCCGAGTACGGCCTGGAGGCGCTGCTCTCCAGCCAGCAGGCCGAGTTGCTGGAGCACCAGCACCGGATCGAGCGGAACCGCGCGGCCGCGACGGCCCTGATCGCGAAGTTCGCCCATCTGCACGTGCCGCGCACCCACCCCGACCTCGAACACCTCGGGGACCTGGAGGCGGTCCGCGCCCGGCTGGCCGAGGTCACCGCGAACGTCGGCGACGAACTGCTCGCCTTCTGCCCCGGCGGCGCCCAGACCGAGGACAACCTGGAGGCGTCCAAGCCCCTGGACGCGGGCCTGCTCGAACGGGGCGTGCGGATCCGCACCCTGTACGTCGACAGCGTCCGGCACCACGCGCCGAGCGTCGCGTACGCGAAGTGGCTGAACGCGCGCGGCGGGCAGACCCGGACGGTGGCCGCGCTGCCGCTCCGCATGATCATCGCGGACCGGGAGATGGCCCTCGTGCCCGTCAACCCGGAGAACAGCGCCGAGGGCGCCGTGCTGATGCGCGGCCCGGGCACCGTCGCCGCCCTGTGCGCGCTCTTCGACCACCTCTGGATCACCGGCACCCCCCTGATCGAGGCGCTGCCCGGTGCCGGCGACGACCTCGGCCGGCAGGAGCGCGAGGTGCTCAGGCTGCTCGCCCAGGGCCTCACGGACGAGGCCGTGGCGGTGCGCCTCGGCGTCTCCCTGCGGACCACCCGCCGCGTCACCGCCAAGCTGATGGACCGCCTGGGCGCCAAGAGCCGCTTCCAGGCCGGCCTGCGCGCGGGGGAACTCGGCTGGCTCTGAGCGGCCACCCCCTGCATTCCCCTCGGCATTCCCGAACATGGCCCCATCCGGCCACCCGCCGGTGAATTGGCAGGCCTGGGCCACTGTCACCTAGCTGAACCCGGAAAACCTCGACACCACTTCGACGGCTTGGCAGAGTCTTCTCACGAAGGGCATCCCTTCAATTCCGCCGGCCCCCGTAGGAACGGATTCCGAAGTGGACAGGCTGCTACAGGCCACGAAACTTATTTCTCAATCGGACATGAGCGAAGCGGTCGAGGTATGGCACCGGGACGCGTTCGCCGAGGTCGCCTCGCGGCTTTCCGATCCGGATTTCCCGTGCGTGTTCTCGCGCAACGCCTTCCGCAAGGGACTCCTGAAGTTCGCCTTCGTGGACGACCGCGAGGACGGCGCCGGCGGCGGATTCGACCACCTGGCGCGGGCGCTCGCGGAGTACGTCGCCCTCTCCCGGGCGTGGGACGGCCGGCTGGACACCGCGTACCCGCTGGTCGTGCTGTTCGCGCCGGAAGCGGTGGGCGGGAGCTCGGTGGAGGAGTACCAGGCGTTCGGCTGGCGGGTCCTCCAGGAGCTGCACCACCGCGATCCGGCGCCCTGGCCGGAGGACGTCGGGCGTGACCCCGACTCCGCGTCGTGGTCCATGTGCTTCGACGGCATGCCGCTCTTCTGCAACATGAGCAGCCCCGCGCACGAGGTGCGGCGGAGCCGGAACCTCGGGGCGTACTTCGCCCTCGTCATCAATCCGCGGGAACGGTTCGACGTGTTCGCGGGCGAGACGCCGAGCGGGCGGAAGGTGCGGGCGAACATACGCGACCGGATTCACCGGTACGACGGTGTCCCGCATTCCCCGCAGCTCGGTTCGTACGGTGTCGGCGCACTCGAATGGCTCCAGTACGGGCTCATCGAGGAGAACGCCGAACGCACGGGCGCGTGCCCTTTCTCGTTCTCGAATCCTTGAATTCTTGAATCGCTTCGAAAAGAACAGGAAATTCCGACCGATGATCGAGCTCATCGTCTCCCAGGGCCGGGTGGCCGACCGCGAACCCCGGCTGATCGAGGGAGCGGCCCGCATCGCCCGGGCCCTGGAACGGCGCCACGGCGTCACCGGCCGCTCCATCGGGGAACCCGCGCCGGCCGACGACGACGACTGGAGCGTCGCCCTCCCGCAGGCCGAGGCGACGCTGACCGGCCTGGCGCGGGCGGTCACCGAGAGCGTGCGCAACGGCAGCCGTACGGTCCTGGTCTCCAACACCTGCGGCGCCAGCCTCGCCACGCTCCCCGTGGCGGCCCGGGAGCACCCGGACCTCGTCGTCCTCTACATCGACGCGCACGGCGACTTCAACACCCCGGCGACGACCGGCACCGGCTACCTCGGCGGCATGGTCCTCGCCGCCGCCTGCGGGCTCTGGGACAGCGGCCACGGCGCCGGCCTCGACCCCGCGCGGGCGATCCTCGTCGGGGCGCGCGACATCGACGAGGCCGAGGGCGAACTCCTCGCGACGGCCGGAGTCCGGATCATCCCCCCGGGCGACGTCACGGCCGAGGCCGTCCTCGCCGCCGTCGGTGACTCCCCGGTGTGGGTGCACATCGACTGGGACGTCCTCGAACCCGGCCACGTACCGGCCGACTACACCGTCCCCGACGGCCTGTTCCCCGAGCAGATCCGCGCGATCCTCGCCGCCGTCCCGCCGGCCCGGCTCCGCGGCGTCGAACTGGCCGAGTTCAACGCCCCGCTCGACCCCGACCTCCGCGAGGCCGCGCTCGCCGTGATCCTCGACGTGGTCGCCCCCGTCTTCGAGGCCGCCGCCGAGCCCGTGTCCACCGCCGGCTCCGAACCCGCCGCCGAGCCGTCCCCCGTCCCCGAGAACTGACGACACCGACCGGAAGGGATTTCCGCCATGCCCCTGTACGACAGCATCCTCGACACGGTCGGCCGTACGCCGATCGTCAGGCTGCACAGGATGAGCCCCGCGCACGCGACGGTGTACGTGAAGGTCGAAGCCTTCAACCCCGGCGGCTCCGTGAAGGACCGCCTCGCGCTCTCCGTCGTCAAGGACGCCGAACGCAAAGGCCTGTTGAAGCCCGGCGACACCATCGTGGAGTGCACCTCGGGCAACGTCGGGATCGCCCTCGCCATGGTGGCCGCCGCGCGCGGCTACAAGTTCGTGGCGGTGATGGGCGACACCTACTCGGCGGAGCGGCGCAAGCTGATCCGGGCCTACGGCGGAAAGGTCATCCTCTTCCCGAGCGCCCTGGGCAGCCTGGGAGGCAACCGCATCGCGGACGAACTGGCCGCGCGACACGGCTGGTTCCGGGCCAACCAGTTCGACAACCCGGCCAACCCCGCGTACCACCGCGAGACCACCGCGGCGGAGATCCTCGGCGACTTCGCGGGCGAGCGGCTCGACTACTTCGTCACCGGCTTCGGCACCAGCGGCACCCTCACCGGCGTCGGCCAGATGCTGAAGCTCGCCCGTCCCGACGTCCGGATCGTCGCCGCCGAACCCGACAACGCGGCCGTCCTCGCCGGCCAGGACTGGAACGTCCACCGCATCCAGGGCTGGTCCCCGAACTTCGTCCCCGGCGTGCTCGACGAGGACGTCATCGACGAACTCCTCGCCGTCGACGAGGTCGTCGGGCGCGACACCGCGCGCCGGCTCGCCACCGAGGAGGGCATCTTCGCGGGCATCTCCGCCGGCGCCACCCTCGCGACCGCCCTGCGCGTCGCCGAGACCGCCCCCGAGGGCTCCGTACTGCTCGCCATGCTGCCCGACACCGGCGAGCGCTACCTGTCGACCTTCCTCTTCGACGGGGTCAACGAGGGCTCGGACACCGACTGGCTGGCCTCCCTCGACCCCGACCGCGAGGGCCTCGACCCCGACCGGCCGGTTCCGCCGGCCGCCGCCGCTGCGGCCCCGGCGGGGGCGGGGGCCGGCACATGAGGGAGTTCATCCCCCCGGCCGCCCGCTTCGTCGACCTCCCGGCCGGCTTCCCGCTGCACCGCGGCGGCACGCTGAACGGCGCCCGCATCGCGTACGAGACCGTCGGGCGGCTCAGCGAGGCACGCGACAACGCGATCCTGATCCTCACCGGCCTCTCGCCCGACGCCCACGCCGCCTCGCACCCCGCGGACACCGCCCCGGGCTGGTGGGAGGCGATGGTGGGGCCGGGGAAGCCCGTCGACACCGACCGCTGGTACGTGATCTGCGTCAACTCCCTCGGCAGCTGCAAGGGTTCGACCGGACCCGCGTCGGTCGACCCCGCCTCGGGCCGACCGTACGGCCTCGACTTCCCCGAACTGGCGATGGAGGACATCGCCGACGCGGCCGCCCACACCGTCCGCGCCCTGGGCGTCGAACGGCTGGCCTGCGTCATCGGCACGTCCATGGGCGGAATGAGCGCCCTGTCCCTGCTCGCCCGCCACCCCGGACTGGCCCGCAGCCACATGAACATCTGCGGCGCGGCGCGGTCGCTGCCCTTCTCGATCGCGGTCCGCTCGCTGCAACGCGAGGTGATCCGCTTCGACCCGCAGTGGAACCGGGGGCGGTACGACGCCGAACGCTATCCGCAGCGCGGCATGCTCACCGCCCGCAAGCTCGGCATGATGACCTACCGCTCGCCCCAGGAGTGGGAGAGCCGCTTCGGCCGGACGCGCATCGCCCCCGACCGCCGCCCGGACACCGACCCCTTCGGGCCGGCCTTCGAGGTGGAGGGCTACCTGGACTGCCACGCCCACCGCTTCTCCCGCCGCTTCGACCCCAACAGCTACCTGTACCTGACCCGTTGCATGGACCAGTTCGACCTGGGCGACTCCTGCGGCGGCACCGTCGAGGACGCGCTCGGCCGGATGCGCCTGGAACGCGCCCTCGTCATCGGCGTGGAGACCGACCTCCTCTTCCCGCTGCGCCAGCAGCGGCAGATCGCCGACGGCCTCGCCGCCGGCGGCCCGGACGTCGAGTTCCTCGCACTGGACTCCCAGCAGGGCCACGACGCCTTCCTCACGGACACGGACCGGTTCGGCGTGCCGATCGCGAAGTTCCTGACGGCCCTCTAGGGCCTGTCGTCACGTTCCCCAGCCGCACCCCCGCCCCTCTCCCCACCACCGAACGGAGGACCGCGTGTCCGACCACGCGCACCGCCTGGCCCTCGTCACCGGCGCCAACCGGGGCATCGGCCGCGAGACGGCCCGCCGACTCGCCGCGACCGGCGCCCGGGTCCTGCTCGCGGGCCGCGACCGCGCCGCGGTCACGGCGGCGGCACAGGACCTGCGGAACGACGGCCTCGCGGCCGACCCCCTCGTCCTCGACGTCACCGACCCGGCGAGCATCCGCGCCGCCGCCGAACAGGTCGACCGCGCACACGGCCGCCTCGACGTCCTCGTCAACAACGCCGGCATCCGCACCGAGCAGTACGGCCTGTCGCCGTCCCAGCAGCCGCCGGAGCGCTGGCGCGAGACCTTCGACACCAACCTGTTCGGCGTCGTCGACGTCACCACGGCCTTCCTGCCGCTCCTCCGCAGGTCCCCCGCCGCCCGCATCGTCAACGTCTCCAGCCTCCTCGGCTCGCTGACCACCCACAGCGACCCCGACTCGTACGCCTCCACCCCCATGTTCAAGTCCCTCCCCGCGTACAGCGCCGCCAAGAGCGCGGTCAACTCCTGGACCGTCCACCTCGCCTACGAACTCCGCGACACCCCGATCAAGGTCAACGCCGTCCACCCCGGCTACACCCGGACCGACCTCAACGACGGCGCCGGCGACCTCGACGTCGCGGACGGCGCCACGTCGAGCGTCCTCATGGCCCTCCTCGACGCCGACGGCCCGACGGGCACGTACACCCACCAGGGAGCGCCCGTGCCCTGGTAGCCCCGCACCCCCTCACGCATCCGCACACGGACGTCTTCCCCCTTCGAACACGGAGAGAAATGTTGGGCACCGCACTGGCTCTGGTCACCGACCGGAGCAGCCTCCCCATCGACTACGACATGCCGCTGCTCCTGGAAGCGTGCGCCGAGGCCGGACTGGAGGCCGAGGTCTGCTCCTGGGACGACCCGGACGTCGACTGGAGCCGCTTCGACGCCGTCCTCCTGCGCTCCCCGTGGAGCTACGTGGAGAACCTCCCCCGCTTCCTCTCCTGGTGCAGCGGCGTCGCCGGGGTCACCCGCCTCCTGAACCCGCTCCGGGTGATCCGGTGGAACCTCGACAAGCGCTACCTGGCGGATCTGACCGCCGCCGGCGTCCCCGTCGTGCCCAGCGCCTTCCTCGCGCCCGGCACCGCCCCGCTGCCGGCCCTGCGGGCCTTCCTCGCCGCGCACCCCCGTGCGGCGGAGATCGTGGTGAAGCCGACCGTCGGCGCGTACTCCCGCCACGTCCAGCGCTTCCCCCGCACCCAGGAGGCCGAGGCGGCCGGCTGGATCGCCGAGCTGCACGGGCAGGGCCACCACGTCATCCTCCAGCCCTACCTGGACTCGGTGGACCACGACGGCGAGACCAACCTCATCTACTTCGACGGCGTCTACAGCCACGCCATCCGCAAGCGCGCCCTGCTCGGGCCGGACGGCACCGTCGGCGTCCCCACCCTCGACGCCCGCTCGGCCCGCCACGCCCGCGAGGACGAGCGGTCGGTCGCCTCGGCCGCGCTGGCCGCCTCCGCGGACCTCCTCGACCTGCGCGGGCCGCTGCTCTACGGCCGCGTCGACCTCGTCCGCGGCGCCGACGGCGCGCCCGTCGTCCTGGAACTGGAACTCTGCGAACCGTCGCTGAGCATGCCCTTCTCGGCCTCCTCCGCCGACCGCTTCGTGCGTGCCATCGCCGCACGGCTGGCGGACCCGGCCCTGACCCCCCTCAAGCGACAGGACGTGATGGCGTGACCGCCACGCAGAGCCCCCGGGCCACCGCACAGACCCCGCAGGCCGCCGCGCCCGGTTCGGCCGCCCCGGCCGACGGCAAGGCCGCGCCCGGTGGGAAGGCCTCGCCCGGCACCAAGGCCGCGGCCGGCACCAAGGCCGCGGCCGGCACCAAGGCCTCGGCAGTGTCGAGCGGAACGCTCTTCGCCGCCCTGGGCGTGCTGAGCTTCTCCTTCAGCTTCCCCGGAACGGTGTGGGCCCTCGACGGGTTCGGCCCGTGGAGCGCCACCGGCGTCCGAGGAGTGCTGGCCGCCGCCATCGCGCTCGTCGCCCTGCTCGTGACGCGGGCACCGCTGCCGGCGCGGGCGGACCGGCCCGCCCTCGCCGTCGTCGCGGGCGGCTGCGCCATCGGCTTCCCGCTGCTGACCACGCTCGCCCTGCAGACCTCGTCCACGGCGCACTCCGCCATCGTCATCGGCGCGCTGCCCATGGCCACGGCCGTCTGCTCCGCGGTGCTCACCCGCCGACGCCCCTCGAAGGTGTTCTGGGCGGCGGCCGGCACCGGCGCGGCGACCGTCATCGCGTTCACGCTCACCCGCAACCACGGCCGCCCGACCCTCGCCGACCTCTACCTCTTCGGCGCCCTGCTCGTCTGCGCCGCCGGTTACGCCTACGGCGGCCGCCTCTCCGCCCGCATGCCGGGCTGGCGGGTCATCGCCTGGGGCGTGGTCCTCGCCGCCCCCGTCAACCTCGCCGTCGCCGCCTGGGCCCTCCCGCACGAGCCGGTCCACCTCACGGCGAAGGCCCTCCTCGGCATGGCCTACATCGCGGGCATCTCCCAGTTCGGCGGATTCGTCGTCTGGTACAAGGGCATGGGCCTCATCGGCGTCACCCGCGCCAGCCAACTCCAGCTCGCCCAGCCCCTCCTCACCCTCCTCTGGGCCGTCCTCCTCCTCGGCGAGCAGCTCGACCCCACCGTCCCCCTCACCGCCGCCGTCGTCCTCGCCTGCATCGTCGTCACCCAGCGCGCCCGCTCCGCCTGACCCGGCCGGTGTTCCGCCGCGGCCCGGCCCCAGGTCCTCGACCTGGGGCTTTTCCGCACGGTCGGAGATCGAGTTGAGGCCTCGCGCCACCGGCGTAGCGTAAGGAGAGCCGAGCTCACCGACCGCGTGGCGGGGTACCGCACGAGGAGCGATTCGCTATGGGCAAGCTCTCGATCGAGCAGTTGCGCGAAGGGGTCCGAGGGACGGTCACCACCCCCGACGACGACGATTACGACGTGGCCCGCACCGTCCACAACGCCATGATCGACAGACGGCCGGCCGCCGTCGTCCACTGCGTCAACGCGGGCGACGTCATGGCCGCGGTCGGCTACGCGCGGGAGAACGGGCTCGACCTGGCGGTGCGCGGCGGCGCCCACAGCGTGCCGGGCTTCGGCACCTGCGACGGCGGCGTCGTGGCCGACCTCTCCGGCATGCGCGGCGTGCGGGTCGACCCCGAGCGCCGGACGGCCCGCGCCGAAGGCGGCGCGACCTGGGGCGACTTCAACGCGGCGACGCACGCCTTCGGCCTGGCGACGACCGGGGGCATCATCTCGACCACGGGCGTCGGCGGCCTCACCCTCGGCGGCGGCATCGGCTATCTCGCCCGCGGGCTCGGGCTGAGCTGCGACAACCTGGTCTCCGCCGACGTCGTCACCGCGGACGGCCGGTTCCTCGTCGCGAGCGAGGACGAGCACGCCGACCTCTTCTGGGCCCTCCGCGGCGGCGGAGGCAACTTCGGCGCGGTGACCTCCTTCGAGTTCCGGCTCAGCCCCGTCGACCACGTCTACGGCGGGCCGATCCTCTACGAGACGCGGGACGCCGCCACCGTCCTGCGCTCCTTCGCCGACTACATCGCCGACGCCCCGGAGCAGCTCGGCGGCTTCCCGGCCTTCCAGCTGGCTCCGCCGCTGCCCTTCATCCCCGAGGACCGGCACGGCGACCCGTTCGTCCTCATCGTGGCCTGCTGGGCGGGCCCCCTGGACGAGGGTCCGAGCGCCCTGCAGGCCTTCCACGACTTCGCCCCGGTGGTCGCCGAGCACGTCGGCCCCATGCCGTATCCGGCGCTCAACAGCGCCTTCGACGCCCTCGTCCCGCCCGGCCTCCAGCACTACTGGAAGGCCAACTTCGTCACCGACCTCAGCGACGACGCGATCACGGCCCACCTGGAGTACGGTCCCCGGCTCCCCGCCGTGAACTCGACCGTCCACATCTACCCGATCAACGGCGCCTGCCACCGCGTCGCCCCCGACGCCACCGCCTTCGCCTACCGCGACGCCTCGTTCGCGACCGTCATCGCCGGCATGTGGCCCGACCCCTCCGCCAACGACGCCTCCATCGCCTGGGTCCGCGACTACTACGCCGCCACCGCCCCCCACTCGGAGGAAGGCGGCTACATCAACTTCATGGCGGACGACGACCAGAGCCGCATCCGAGCCAACTACAAGGCCAACTACGACCGCCTCGTCACGGTCAAGCGCACCTACGACCCCGACAACCTCTTCCACCTCAACCAGAACATCAAGCCCTGACCCCCGCCCTCAGTGCTTCAGCAGCAGCTTGAAGCCGACGATCAGCAGGCCGAGCAGCAAGTTGACCGCGGCGGTGACGGACACCTCGCGCCATGAGGCTCCGACCCGGCGGGCGGCTGCCGCGGACCAGCCGATCTGACCGGCGATCGCGACTCCGAGCGCCAGCCAGAGGGTGCCGGGCATGTCCAGGCCCAGGAGCGGACTGACCGCGACCGCCACGGCGGGCGGGATCGCCGCCTTGAGGATCGGCCACTCGTCACGGCAGGCGCGCAGCACGATCCGGCGGCTCGGGGACCGCTGCGCCAGCCGCTCACCGAACAGCGTCGCGTGCACGTGCGCGATCCAGAACACCGCGCCGGTGAGCAGCAGGAGTGCGACGAGCTCCAGGCGCGGGAACTGGCCCAGGCTGCCGGCACCGACGACGACGGAGGCCGCGAGCATGGACCCGTAGACGGCGCCGGTGTAGTCGGCGTGCTCGCGACGCTCCCTCCTCCGGGCCGCGACGTCCTCGGTTCGGCGCATTCCGTCCTCCAGCAGGTTCCGACCGCCGACTCCGCGGTGCCATCGACAGAACTCCCTCCAGCATGGAGGCCCGCCGGAAAACCCGCTCGACAACAACGAAGGCCCTGGTCGGAGACCTGGGGCCTTCGTTCACGAGCGGATGACGGGAATCGAACCCGCGCCACAAGCCCGGGAAGCACCTGGTGGGGCGCTGGATCCGCATCGTCCCCGGACGCGGTTCACCCGCGTTCCTCTTCTTCGGCCTCCATGCGGCGGATCCCCTGGTGGGTCAGGGAGACCATCGCGGGGATGTTGCCCGGTTCCCAGTCGACGCTGATCAGGCCCTCGCCGGCGAGGTAGGTGCAGGCGGCGGCCAGGTCCTCCTCCGGGATGCGCAGGTCGTTCCGCAGCTTCCGCCCCGGGACTCCGAGGAGGCGGTTGCCTTCGGTGGCTTCGTAGAGGGCGGTCAGGACCCGTTCGCGGTAGCCCTGTCGCTCGCGGAGTGTCGCCATGACCGGGTCCTTTCATGCGCGAGAGGCCGGCGGGTGGGTTGTCCCGGGTGTCGGGTGCCCCACCCGCGGCCTTCGGTCGGAGGAGTGGTCCGGGGTGCTCACGGCCAGGTGCCCGTGCGCCTGCGGTGGGCGGCTTGCTCCGTCGCCGTGGGGTGGCCGTGGCCGGGCGGCCGGCGAATGGCCGGGAAGGGGGTGCCGAAGTGGTGGGCGGCGATGCGTGCGTCGTGCTGGGCGTTGAGCCGGTGGATCAGGCGCGTGCCGAGCGCGATCAGCAGGGCGATCGCGGCGAGTGTGATCAGGGTTTCCATGGGGTCACCTCCGCGGGATTCCCGGCATGGGGATCATCCGCGCGCCGACGACCGGGTGCCGGAGTGGCGGCGTGTCGGACCCGCCGTCGGTCTCCCAGGCGTCCTCGCTGCTTCGGGCGTCCCGCATGCGGCGGCCGTTCGCGGCCTCGTCGGACATCAGGACACCGGCGGCCAGGACGCTGCCGGGGAGGGCGGCGGCGGTCATCAGTCGGGCGGCTGCGGCGGGTTCGGTCTCCGGCGGGATCACCAGGAGGTCGCAGCGGCCGACGGCGTACGAGAGCAGGATCATCTTGTCGGGATCCTGTTCGGTGAACCAGCCGACGTGCACGGTGTGCCCGCTGGTGGCGACCTTGTGCGGGACGACGGGCCAGCGGGTGGGGTTCACCGTGACGCGGGTGATGCGTCCGAAGTGCTCCTCAAGTGCGTCGACCAGGGGCGGAAGTTCGGCGGTGAGGTCACGCGAGCGAGGCCACCAGGCGCCGTCCAGAAGGCCGGCGAGGGTGGTCTTCGGCGTCAGCGACAGGCGCGCCGAAAACGGGGGTGCCAGGGTGGTGGTCATGGCCGCGGACCCGTCTCCGGGCCGCCCTGCAGGGCGGCCCAGTGTCTTGATCGCCGGAAACGACGTCCGCGTGGGAGCGGGTGCTCGACTTACTCCCGGTACTTATCAGCGTACTCCGCCCAGTGGTCGGACGAGCCGTTCTGACCAGGTGGTTTCCTACCGGGCACGCCGTCCGGGCGATGGTCGCGGGCATGGCCGCAGGCGCGCGGAGTACCGTGAGACCACGGCGGTATCTCGCCGGCCGAGAGGTGTCGGCGGCCCCGCGCAGGGCAGGCGGACCACCATGGCCGAATCCGATGCTCCCACCCCTCCCAAGCTCCTTCCGGACGAGATCCACCGAGCGGTGAAGCCCGGCACGGCCCTGCTCCGGCTGCAGACGACCCACTCCCGCGAAGGCATCCTCGACGGCGCCTGGTGGCCCCGCTCCCGTGACATCGCGACCGAGCTGCCCGACCTGATCCGGGCGCTCACCACGCACCTCGGCCCCATCACGCGCGTCGGCCTGGACACCGACGCCTGGGAGGAGGTCCCGACCCGTGTGGTCGTCGACGACCGGGTCGTGCGCCTCGACTCCTTCCCCGTCGGCGACGGCACCGTCCTCATCACCCGTGGCGACACCGACCACTTCGCCCTCCTGGTGGTGCCCCCGGACACGACGTCCGACGCGGCGCGTGACGCCATGGCCCGTGCGGTCGACGCCGGCAACGTCACCCGGGCCGCCGAGATCCTCGTCGCCACGCATCCCGAACGGACGCCACACCGCCCGGAGTCGGCGTGATCCGTGCGGCGAAGCTCCTGCCGCCCTGCACGCCGCCTCGACGGCACCTCACGGCACGGCCCTCCGTCATCCGCGCCACTCGACCAGGACCAGCGTGGCGTCGTCCGAAGTGGCCTCGCCGCGTGCCCGCTTGAGGGTGTGGGAGAGGTCCCGTACCACCGCGCGGACCTCACGGTCCGCGCGATCCAGTCGGTTCACCCAGTCGATCAGCTGCTCCTCGCCGAACTCCTCCTGTCCGCTCTCGTGTTCCTCGATCAGCCCGTCGGTGAAGCAGAGGACGCGATCCCCCGGTTCGAGCGTCACGGCGCTGACCTGAGGCTGTGCTCCTCCGAAGCCGACAGGCAGGGTCGTGGGGCTGTCCAGGCGGCCTACGACGCGGTGCCCGCGGATCAGCAGGGGGGCGGGATGCCCGGCGTTGACCCACTGGAGGCGGCCGGTGTGGGTGTCCAGCCGCATCATCTGCGCGGTCACGAAGTGGTCGGGGGCGAACTGCTCGGCAATGGCCCGGTCCATGAACAGGTAGATCTCGGACAGTTCGATGCTGATCCGGCGGGCGTGCCGGTACGCGCCGATGGCCACGGTGGCCATCGTGGCCGCGTCCAGGCCGTGGCCCATGGCGTCGATCATGGCGAGGTGGAAGGTGTCCCCGTTCAGGGCGTAGTCGAAGCTGTCGCCCGCCACGTCGTAGGCGGGCTCCAGAACTCCGGCGACGGTGACGCGCGGCGTCACCATCGACACCGGCGGCAGCAGCGACCACTGGATCTCGGCGGCGACGCTCATCGGTTCGCGGCGGCGGGTGCGGAAGAAGAGGTCGGTGTGGCCGTTCTTGGTCTGCATCATGTCGGCGATCAGACCGGCGATCCTGCGCAGCAGGCGGCGGTCGTCGTCATCGACGGTGTCCAGAGTGACAGCCAGGACGCCCGCCTGGTCGCCCCCGTCCACCAGCGGCAGCAGGACCCGTACGCCGTCGGCCAGCACGAGTTCGACCGGGCGCGAGGTGAGGAAGCACCGGCCGGCCTCGGAGCCGTCGATGGACTGCGGTTCCCCACCCGCCAGCCCTTCGCCCGGCAGGGGGACCAGTCTCTGCTGCCCGTAGTCCTGGAGCAGGATCTGCGGATCCCGGCCCCCCAGCCGCGCCACCGTATCGGCCAGGGCCGGCCCGACCAGATGCGGCGGCAGCTCGTGGGCCCGGTCCAGGAGCCCGCCGAGCAGCCCCTCTCCGAAGCTCTCCGAGCGATCCGGATCCCCGGGCGATCCGACGGTCATCCCGCTCCCTTCG
Source organism: Streptomyces sp. NPDC056361 (assembly GCF_042262805.1). Classification (NCBI taxonomy): domain Bacteria; kingdom Bacillati; phylum Actinomycetota; class Actinomycetes; order Kitasatosporales; family Streptomycetaceae; genus Streptomyces; species Streptomyces sp. NPDC056361. Next base: position 865 of record NZ_JBHJQI010000033.1, on the reverse strand, counting down.
GCAGGGCGACGGACGGGCTGCGCGGCGCCTGCGCCGCTGTCCTGCGGACACGGGGGCCGGGCCCGTTACCGGCGGTCTCGCCACCAGGATGCGCTTCGGTGCCAGGACGCGCCAACGCAGGCCCCGAAAGGTCGGGGCAACGAAGCAGGCCCAGGTCGCTGACCTGGGCCTTCGTTCACGAGCGGATGACGGGAATGCTCGGCGTCCCGGCCGACGCGCGTGGCCCCGTTCCCGCTCAGTCCGCGGCGGGAGGCCGGCCCTCGGCCGCCGCGCGGCGGTACTCGGCGTTGATGCGCTGGGCCTCTTCGAGCTGGTCCTCGAGGATGATGATGCGGCAGGCGGCCTCGATGGGAGTGCCCTGGTCGACGAGTTCCCGGGCGCGGGCAGCGATGCGCAGCTGGTAGCGGGAGTAGCGCCGGTGGCCGCCCTCGGAACGCAGCGGCGTGATCAGGCGGGCTTCCCCGAGGGCGCGGAGGAACCCGGGGGTCGTGCCGATCATTTCGGCGGCCCGGCCCATGGTGTAGGCGGGGTAGTCGTCATCGTCGAGACGGCCGAGCGCATCGTCCGCTGTCATTCTCGCCTCTCTGGGGGGAGGGGCCGAGGAGACCTGTGCTCCGGCGCCTTCGGACGCCGGAGGTCCGAAGGGGCCGTGATCCGGTGGCGGTCCGCACGCGGAGCCGCACACCGGCGTGCTCCTCGCGGCGCCGTGTCCGCGCGGGCACGGACACCCTCCGCCCCACCTTCCGGTGTGCGCCGGGGATCCGACGCCTTCACCGAGGTTAATGCTCCCATCCGCACCGCCGGAACCACGCGGCCGTGCCGTGCATCCGTACGGGACGTGACGAGGGCCCGACCGGTGCGCACC
>NZ_JBHJQI010000032.1:39008-69666 GCF_042262805.1 Streptomyces sp. NPDC056361 | reverse complement strand
CCTCACGAGGCGTGGCCAGGCGGCGGACGCCGAAGAGGCCGGTCCCGTCGGCCGCCCACCGGGGGCCGGTCCGGCCGTGCGGACGCGGCCGGCCTACGCCCCGCCGTCACTCCTCGATCGCGCCCTCGTCACTCCTCGATCGCCCCCCCGTCACTCCTCGATCGCGCCGCCGATCCGGCGCAGATGGCGCCGGAAGGTGTACGCGGGGTCCTCGGCCCGGCCCTTCAGGTAGTCGTCGAACCGGGTCTGCGCGCGCAGGCTCTCGCCGGCCCTGATGCGGCGCGCCTGTTCGCGCTCGGTGCGGAGGATGCCCCGTGCGGTCTCCAGGACGGCCTCCGCGCGGTCGGCCGCCACGAAGAGGACCCCGTCGTCGTCGGCGAGGACCACGTCGTCCGCGGTCACCAGGTGGTCGCCGCACCGCGCGCTGCGGAGCGCGTCCGGGTCGCGCGGGTCGAGGCGGACGGGGCCCGGCGCGTGGCGCCCGTACGAGAAGACGGGCAGGCCGATCTCCACGAGGTCCGGCGTGTCCCGGTGCAGGCCCCACACGACGACGCCGGCGACACCGGCCGCCTCGGCCTCCAGGACGGCGAGGTCGCCGATGCAGGCCTCGTCGCGGCGCCCGTCGTTGTCGATGACGAGGACGTCCCCGGGTTCGGCGTGGGTGAACGCCTCCAGGAACACGTCGACGCTGCCGTGGTGCCGCACGGGCAGGGCCCGTCCGGCGACGCGCCGGCCGGCGACGACGGGCAGGATGCCGGCGGGAGCGGCGCGCAGCGGTTCGCCGAGCCGCACGCAGGCGTCGGCGACGAGGGGGGTGGCGAGGCCGGTGAAGTCGGTCGGCATCGGTGGTCCGTTCTGTGGGAGGGACGCGTCCCGCTCTCCCTACCCGACCGTGACGCGGGCCAAGGCCCAGGAGGTGTGGTCGAAGGACGTCCTGGCGTTGGCGTCCGTGACTTCCAGGCGCAGGACGCGGACGCCCCGGACGTCGAGGTCGACCGGGACGGGGCCGGTGGCGGCGGTCAGGACGGGGGTCGTCAGGAGGACGCGGCCGTCGCCGTGGACGACGGCGCGGGTGGCGCCGGTGGTGCTCTGGCGGGCGGAGAAGTCGTCGATGCCGACGAGGGCGGTGAACCGGTCCGCCGCGCCGCCGAGGTGGAAGGCGACGTCGCTGTACGCGTGGACCCCGAGGCCCTTGGGGTAGGTGGTGCCGCCGAAGGCGATCGGGGTGCCGTCGCCGGCGGCGTTCTTGCCGTTGGAGGAGTCGCGTTCGACGGGGCCCCAGCCGTTGACGGCGCGGATCCAGGGCAGGTCGGAGAGGTAGCTGTCGCGGGTGGGGGCCGGGGGCGGGGTGGTGACGGTGCCGTCGGCCGCATACCGGACGGGTCCGCCCGGGGCGAGCGCCGTGCCCTCGGCGGTCAGCGTCCAGGGGGCGGCCGCGGGCGCCCCGGCGGGCGCGGTGACCTGCCAGGCGGTGGTGAGCCGGGTGCCGGGGGCGAGCTGGGCCGTGGCGGTGGCGGTGGTGGCCCGTACGGTCCAGCCGGCAGGGGCGCGGAGGGCGAGGGCCGCCGAACTCCAGGCCCGGGAGGAGCCGTTGGCGAGCTCGGCGGTGACGCTGAACGGCTCTCCGGGCACGGCGAGCGGCGGCGTGGTGAGCTTCGCTCCGAACGGAGTGCGGGGATAGCCCTCCTGCCAGGAGGAGCGCATCAGCGCGACGAGTTCGGTGACGCGGGCGGGGTACCGGGCGGCGAGGTCGGAGGTCTCGCCGACGTCGGTGGCCAGGTCGTACAGCTCGACCTGCCACTGGTCGTCGGGCAGGGCGTGGTCGCGGACGGGGGCGAAGCGGACCGCCTTCCAGCGGTCCTTGCGGAGCGCTTCGGCGAGCCAGGTGGAGCGCTGCCGGTCCTGGGCGTCGGCGCGGCTCGTGACGCCCCGCTCGTCACGGAACCAGTACAGGTGGTCGTGGTGGGCGGTGGCCGCGCCGCCGCCGGTGAGCAGGGGCGCCGCCGAGAGTCCGTCCACGTCGGACGGGGCGGGGGCGCCGCCGAGTTCGGCGAGGGTGGGGAGGAGGTCGGTGAGCGGCGTCGGCCGGTCGCTCGTGCCGGGCAGGACGCGGCCGGGACCCCAGGCGATGAGCGGCACGCGGACGCCGCCCTCGTACAGGTTCCGCTTGTAGCCGCGCAGCGGGCCGTTGGCGTCGAACCGGTCGGGGTTGACCCCGCCTTCCTCGTGGGGGCCGTTGTCGCTGGTGACGAGGACGATGGTGTCGTCCTCGATGCCGAGCGCGCGCAGCCGGTCGACGACGTCGCCGACGAGGGCGTCGAAGAGGCTCACCTGCGCCGCGTGCCCCTTGTCGGCGGCGCTCCAGGTGCGTGCGGCGTACGCGCCGGTGTCGGGGATGTCGCTGGGGGCGTGCGGCACGGTCGGGGTGAGCAGCAGCAGGAACGGCTCGGCGGCGTGGCGGTCGAGGAAGTCGAGGGCCCGCTGCCGCAGCAGGTCCGGCGCGTACGTGCCCTTGGCGCCGCCCTGGTTGGCCGGGACGGGCTCCTTCACGCCGTCGCGCCAGAGGTACGCCGGGTAGTACTGGTGGGCGTGGCCGTGGTCGATGTAGCCGTGGAACTCGTCGAAGCCGCGGGCGTTGGGGTGGCTGTCCTGACCGGCGCTCTCCGGCCCGAAGCCCCACTTGCCGATGACGCCGGTGCGGTAGCCGCGGGCCTTGAGCACCTGGGCGAAGGTGGTGTCGGTGGCGGCGAGGGAGCCCTGCGACCCGGCCGGGTTGGCGCGGACCGTCGCGTGTCCGGTGTGCAGGCCGGTGAGGAGGGAGCAGCGGGAGGGGGCGCAGACGGCCGCCGTCGCGTACGCGTCGGTGAACCGCAGTCCGTCGGCGGCGAGTCCGTCGATGCGCGGGGTGGTGACGAGCCGCTGCCCGTAGGCGCCGAGCTCGCCGTATCCGAGGTCGTCGGCGACCACCACGACGAGGTTCGGCGGCCGGGTCGTGTCCTCGGGTACCGCCGCCCCGGCCGGTGCGGTCGTCGCCGCGACGGCGCCGGTGGCGGGCAGGGCGCCGAGGCCGATCGTGGCGGCGGACCCGGCGAGGAAGCTGCGGCGGCTGGACATGGCGGGGCTCCTCGGGGCGGCGGGTGCGGGTGGCGGTGCGCCCCACCGAGGTCCCGGACCGGCCGGTCGTACGGTCCGGGACCCGGGCGCACCACCGATCATCGTGGCGTCCGCCCGGGTGGACCATGCACGGCGCATGAAGAACGTGTGACACGGTCCGGGCCCGCTCGCCCCCGGGGCCGGACACCGGCGCGCCTTGCCTTCGGGCGCCCGCCCCTCGCCGGGCGCCCGTTCCCCGCCTTCGGGCGCCCCCGCTTCCGCCGTCAGTCCAGCCAGAGTTCGCGGACGCGGCGCACCGGGTCCGCGACGATCCGGGGCTCGGCGTCCCAGACCATCGTGGCGCGTTCGCCGGCGGTGTAGCGCGGCCAGTCGGCGCCGGGGTCCTGGTCGGTGACGAAGGCGACCCAGGCGCGGTGCAGGGCGTCGGCGAGCGCCCGCGGCGGTGCGTCGCCGGCGGCGGCCTCCACTCCTTCGGCGTCGAGCAGGTCGAAGGCGAAGGGCAGGTCCAGGCAGTGGAAGGCGAGCCCGGCGACCGGCGAGCGCCAGCTGAACTCGTAGAACCAGGTGGGCCGTTCGCGGGCGGCGCGGGCGTCGGCGACAGCGAGGTTCGGGGCGCGGAAGGTCGCGTCGGTCAGCGCCTGGCCGAAGAGCAGGTCCTCGCCGCCCGCCGCGTAGGCCTCGGCGAAGGCGGCGGTGCGGGCGGGGTCGAGGCCGAGGCCGCCGAGCAGGACGGGCAGCGGCGGCCCCTCGGGACCGGGCGCGGGGATCATCGTGAACTCGTGCTCGGTGAAGCCGAGCATCAGCGGGACGTCGGCGGCCGCGTCCCCCCGCGTCAGGGCGTCCCGTACGGGTACGGGGATCAGCTCGCCGTCCGCGAAGGGAGCGAGGGCCAGCATCGGCGGCAGGCCCTCGCGGTCCGGGCCGGGCTCCGCCAGGACGTCCTGGAAGTCGAGGAGTTCGTCGTCGGTCAGGTCGCGCAGGGCGGCGGCGGTGGCCGGCACTCCGGTGCGCGCGGTGAACAGGCGGGCGGCGGCGCGGGCCACCTCGGGGCCGTCGGGCGTCAGGACGGCGCCGGAGACGGAGATCCCGCCCCGGAAGAGGCCCTCGGCCGCGGGCACGGCCAGCAGCGTCTGCACGGCGCCACCGCCCGCCGACTGGCCCGCGATCGTCACCTTCGCCGGATCGCCGCCGAAGGCCGCGATGTTGTCCCGCACCCACTCCAGGGCCGCGATCCAGTCCCGCACACCGCGGTTGTCCGGAGCGCCCTCCAGACGCAGGAAGCCCTCGATGCCCAGCCGGTAGCCGAACGACACGACGACGACGCCGTCGCGGTTGAACGCCGCCCCGTCGTACCAGGGGCTGGCGGCCGAGCCCGCGACGTAGCCGCCGCCGTGGATCCACACCAGGACCGGCAGGCCCGCCGCCGGAGCGGTGTCGGGCGTGAACACGTTGAGGTTCAGGACACCGGCACCCGGGATCGACGGCTCCGGAATCGTCGTCACCTCGGCGAACGGCCGGCGCTGGGCCGTCGGCCCGTACGCCGTGGCGTCCAGCGGCTCCGACCACGGCTCCGGCGGCACGGGCGCCGCGAACCGCAGGTCGCCGACCGGCGGCTGCGCGTACGGGATGCCCAGGAAACGCGAGCTGCCGTCGGCACGGCGCTCGCCACGGACGGGGCCTCGGGTGGTGAGGACGGTGGTGCTCATGGGGTGCTGCTCCTTCTGCGCGGGGCGCCACGGGGCCGGGAAGGAACCGGGGGCCGGGAGCCGAGCGTGTCACCGCCTACTTACACGTGTCAATCCCGGTGCCCGGACCGCTCCCGCTCCTTCCGCCCCTCCTCTCCCCCCGCCGCCGCCAGGAGGCGGTCGGCACGCGGGAGCAGCAGCGGGGTCGCGAGGAGCAGGAGGCCCGCGAGCGCGATCGCCGCCCGCGGACCGGTGGCCGCCGCGAGAAGGCCCCAGAGTGCCGTCAGCGCCGCGACGGACGCCTTGCCGGTGACCGACCAGGCGGTCAGCGTGCGGGCGACGCGGTCGGCCGCGGTGAGACCGAGGCGGTGGGCCGCGAGCACCGGGTTGAACACTGCCGAGCAGGTGATCAGCGCGAACTCGACCCCCATGACGAGCAGCAGCCCGGTGCCCCCGGGGTGGACGAAGGCCAGCCCGACCGGCCAGCACACGCGCAGCACGCCCGCGACCCGCAGCACCCGGTGCCCGCCGTACCGCGCCGCCAGCGGCCGTGCCAGCCGCGACCCGACGAGCCCGCCGACGCAGGGGACCGCGAAGGCGAGGCCGTACTGCCACGGCGCGAACCCCAGCGGCCCCAGCATGAGGACGGCCAGCAGCGGCGCGGTCGCCATGATCAGCCCGTTGACCAGCACCGTGTTGAGGAAGAGCGGGCGCAGCAGCGGATGGCCGAGGATGTGGCGCCACCCCTCGACGAGGTCTGCGGGACGCGGGCGCCCCCGCTCGTCCCCGCCGCCCCGCGCCGCCGCCCACGGGGCCCGCGCCGGTGCGGGTTCGGCGCGTCCGATCGCGCGGATTCCGGCCGCCGAGAGCAGATAGCTCACGGCGTCGGCCAGCACGGTCGCGACCGGGCCGACGAGGACGAACAGGGCTCCGCCGAGCGGTGGGCCGAGAACGGTCGCGGTCCAGGTGGTGGACTCGAGACGGGCCTGGGCGCGGAGCAGGTCCTCGGGGCGCAGGAGCGCCTTGAGGCAGGCACCGGAGGCGGCCCCGAACGTGATGTCGGCGCCGGCGACGACGACGGAGACGACCAGGAGCTGGGTGAAGCCCAGCCGGTCGAGCGGGTACGCGCCGGCGACGCTCAGGAGCGCCGCGCACCGCGCGAGGTCCATCGCGATCATCACCGGCCGCTTGCGGCGGAACTCCACCCACGGCCCGAGCGGCACCGCGACCACCGCACCCACCGCGGCTCCCACGGCGGCGAGCGCCGCGACCTCGGCGGCGCCCTCGTGCAGCACGGTGATCGCGAGGAGCGGGAAGGCGTTGAACGCGATCCAGGTGCCCAGGGTGCTCGCCGCGAACGCCGCCCAGAGCCACCCGAAGTCCTGCCCGAGTGACGTCCCGCCCGCCATTCCCGTACCCCTCTCGCCGACCGGTGCGACAACCGCTTGTCGACCACCGACATCAAAGCCAGCCGGGTGGATCGAGATCAAACAACCCCACGTCGGTCGCGCGACAACCCGTGGTTGTCGGTCAGGTCGCCCCCTAGGGTGTGTGACCGTGGATCTCGAAGCCGTGCGCACCTTTCTCGCCGTCGTGGACTCGGGCAGGTTCCGGCAGGCCGCCGACGAGCTGTCGATCACCCAGCAGGCCGTCTCCAAGCGGGTCGCCGCGCTGGAGAAGGACCTCGGGGTGCGCCTGCTGACGCGCACCGCGCGCGGGGCCGAGGTCACGATCGACGGGCAGGCCTTCCTGCCGCACGCGCGGGCCCTGCTCCGGGCCGAGGCGCGCGCGGTCGCGTCCGTGCGGCCGGGCCGGCGCGCGCTGCGCGTGGACGTGCTCGGGCGGCGGCTCGCGCCGGCGGCCCTGCTGCGCGACTTCCACCAGGCGCGCCCGGAGATCGAGCTCGACGTGGTGACGCTCTTCGACGCCGAGGCCGCGGTCGCCGCGCTCCGGGCCGGCACCATCGACGCGTCCTTCCGGGCGGTCAGCATGCCCGGCAGCCGGCTTCCCGAGGGGATCGAGGCCGTACCCGTCCTGGACGAGCCGCTCCAGCTCCTGACCGGACCCGCGCACGCGCTCGCGGGGGCCCGCGAGGTGACGCCCGCCCGGCTCGTCGGGCACCGGATCTGGGTGCCGGGGATCGTCAGCGGGACGGAGTGGGCCGCGTACTACGCCGACCTCGCCGCCGAGTTCGGCCTCGCCATCGAGGTGGCCGGCCCCGACTTCGGCACCGAGCCGCTCCTCGACACCGTGGCCGACTCCCCCGAACTCGCCACGTTCGTCGGCGCGCAGACCCGCCTCGTCTGGCCCGAGGGCCACGACCTGCGCCGGGTCGCCGTCCACGGCCCCACCCCCGTCTATCCCCACTCGCTGCTCTGGGCCGTCGACAACCCCCACCCCGCCCTGGTGGCCCTCCGCGAGCACCTCTCCGCGGCACGACGCCACCGGCCGCGGGGGGCCGACATCTGGACACCGTCCTGGGCGCGCCCACGGGAGCGGCGCTCCGCGCCATAGACTCGTACGGCCCAGCGGATTCGGGGGAAGGCCGGTCATGAGGTGGAACCTGGACACCCTCATCGGGGTGCTCGTCGGCCTCACCGGCGTCGGGCTCATCACGGCGGGGCTCCTGTGGAAGGGCCGGGCCGTGCGGCCCTTCGCGGCCGGGCGGGCGCGGTCGGTCGCCCGGCGCGAGTACGCCCGTGCCCTCCAGCGCGCGTCCGACCAGGTGATCGCCGCGGCCCGCAGGTCCGCCGGCGAGGGCGAGCCGGCGATCGTCACGGTGGCGGCCGTCCTGCGGGTCACCCGCGAGCAGTACGGGTACGACGGGGTCGACCGGCAGCACGCGGCGGCGGCGCTGCGCGGGCGGTTCGAGCACTGGCGGTGCGCCGCCGACTGCGTCACGGACGCGTACGGCTGACCAGGGCCGTCATCCGCCCGCCCCGTGCGGCGCCGAACGAGTGGACTCGTCGCGCCCCGTGGCGGACCGGAGCTCCCGGCGCGGAGCGGGATGGTGATGTGGCCGTCCGTTCCCTGCTCCGGAGAAGGCGCCCCGAGATGCGACGTACCCCCACCCGACGTCTGTTCGCCGCGACGCTGTTCGTGGCGTCCGTACTGGCTCCGTTGGCGGTGGCCCCGGCCCCGGCCGTCCACGCGGCGGTCGCCGACCGGCACGGGTCGGACGAGTGCCCGCCGGGCGGTCTCGGCCCGGAGATCGAGGCCAGGCTGGACAAGGCGATCGAGGAGGTCCGCAAGCAGGCGCAGATCCCCGGTGTGGTCGCCGGGGTGTGGATGCCGGGGAAGGGCAGCTACGTCCGGGCGACCGGGGTCGCGAACACGGCCACCGGCGAACCGATGCGCAAGGACTCGCTCGTCCGGATCGGCAGCGAGACCAAGACCTTCACCGTCACCGCGCTGCTCCAGCTCGTGGACGACGGCCGGATCGGCCTCGACGACCCGATCGCCAAGTACGTCAAGGGCGTCCGCAACGGCAGGAACATCACCCTGCGCCACCTCGCCGAGATGCGCAGCGGACTGTTCCCGTACACCTCCGACCCGGACTTCATCCACGACCTGCTGAGCGACCCGCAGCGCTCCTTCACGCCGGAGGAGTCGCTCGCGTACGGCATGAAGCACAAGAACACCTTCAAGCCGGGCGCGAAGTTCGAGTACTCCAACTCCAACCTCGTCCTGCTCGGCCTCGTGATCGAGAAGGTCACCGGCCACCGCCTCGAAGACGTCATCCACCACCGGGTGCTGCGTCCGTCGCACCTCCGCCGCACCCTCTTCCCGTCCGGGCCCGAGTTCCCCCAGCCGCACCCGCGCGGCTACACCGACCAGACCCTGAACGGCACCATCGCGGACGCCACGGACTGGAACCCCAGTTGGGCGTGGGCCGCCGGCGCGATGATCTCGGACCTCGACGACCTCCACCGCTGGGCCAAGATCCTCGCCACCGGCGAGCTCCTCAGCCCCGAGACCCAGGCACAGCGCCTCAAGACCCTCCCGACCGGCTTCCCCGGCACCACCTACGGCCTCGGCATCCTCGACACCGACGGCTGGATCGGGCACAACGGCTCCATCCCCGGCTACGAGACCGTCACCGTCTACCTGCCGTCGCAGAAGGCCACCCTGGTCCTCATGCTCAACACCGACGCACGCCACGTCGACGACCAGGAGCCGTCGACCCTGCTCGCCCGGGCGGTCACCCAGATCATCACGCCGGACAACGTCTACGCCGGCAGCGTCACCCCCAGCCGCTAGTCGGGACGCCCCGGGCCGAACTCGACCGAGAGCTGCGCGCCCAGCTCCTCGAAGCCCAGCGCGGCGGCCACCCGCCGCGACGCCTCGGGGCGGGCGCGCCACTGGGGCAGGAGTCCGCCGGCGAGGGCGTGGGCGACGGCCGCCGACGCCGTGCTGCGGGCGAGTCCGCGCCCCCGTGCGGCCGGTGCGGTCAGGACGCTGAGGTGGGCCGTCCGGTGGGGCCAGGTCCGGTACCCGGCGGCGGCCACGACCTCGCCGCGTGCGCGGACGACGAAGGCGGGCGAGGTGATGTCCTCCAGGGAGGCCTCCCCCGTGTCGTCGTGACCGGCCGAGCCCTCCAGGTCGCGCAGGGCCGGGTGGTCTCCGGGCAGCCGTTCCACCGTCGGTGGGGCGGCTGCCGGGCGGAAGCGGTCCGGGGACAGGTACGCCAGTGCGGCGGGACCGAGCACCCCCGTCGCGGGCAGTGCGTCACGGATCGCGTCGATGTCCGCCGGCCGCCCCCTCAGGGCGTCGCGCACCGAGGTGGCGGTGCCCTCGCCGGGCACGGTCACGAGCGCGGCGCCGTCCAGGACGACCACTCCGGTCCAGCCGGCCGGGCACAGCCCCGACCGCGGGGACACGACCACGCGTGTGCCGCCGGCCGGCGGGAACGACATCGGTGTCCCGGCCAGGGCTTCCCACAGGGCGCGGGCTCGCGCCCGGGTCTCGTCGCTCGGCATGCCCAGGGCCTCTAGGCCATCGACTCGGGTACGGGCGTGGCCTGGTGGTAGTACATCCGCAGGGGCTGGTCGTCCGACGCGCCGGGTTCGCGGCGCCAGAGGGAGGTGCGGCGGGCGCGGCGGCCGTCGTGGAGGGTCTCGAAGGTGAGGTGGACGAGGCCGGGGGCGAGCAGGACGCCGGTGACGGGGCCCGGTTCGTAGGGGGTGCCGGTCCCGGTGCTGCCGGACATCTCGGGGAGGGCGGCGAGCACCTCGGCGTGGGTCCAGCGGCGGCCGGAGGCGCCGACCTCGACGAACTCGGGGTCGAGGAGCTCGGCGGAGAGGCTGCGGGAGGCGCGTACGGCGGGGTCCAGGAGGCGGAGTTCACCCGCGATGGCCTCGGCGACGTCGGGGTGTCGGGAGTCGGACGCGGGGGTGCTGCGCTGGTCGGTCATGGGGGCATTCTGCCTGCGGGGCGAGCCGGTCGGCCCGGGTTTTTCCCTGGTCGGACGGCTCGCCCCGCCGTGTGCGGCTACTCGAAGGCCGCCGCGGCCTCCTTCAGTGCGGCGGCGACCGCCTCGGGCGCGTCGGGGCCGGGGGCGCCGGGGCGGTAGGTGACGGAGCGGAGGCGGCCGGTGAAGCGGAAGGAGCGGTGGCGTTCGAACAGGGGCCAGGAGACGGGGGACTTGCGGTCGATGCCGACGCTGATGCCCTGGAAGGGGGCCATGCCGATGAGCTGGTGGACGCTGTCCGGGGCGGCCCGGTGCGCGCCGTCGACGGTGACGGTGAACCGCCAGCGGAGCCCTTCCTCGGCCGTGGCGGTGAGGAGGATCGCGTGGGGGCCGGCGGCGAGGGGGCCCGCGTCGGTCTCGTGGAGGGTGCCGTACTCGTTGTACGCGAAGGCGAGCCGGCCGTCCTCGACGTAGAGGCTGTAGCCGCCGCCCTGGTCGCCGTGGGAGACGAGGACGCCGTCGCCGGTCTCGTCGACGGCCACGGCGATCTCGAAGGAGCGCAGGGAGACGAGGCGGGAGGAGCGGTAGCGCTCCAGTTCCGGGGTGCCGGGGAGGAGGGTGAGGGGGCGGGCGAGGCGCTGCTCGGCGGGGTTGCGGCGGGCGAGGGCGCCGCTGTGGTCGGGGAGCGGGAAGACGCCGTTGCGCCAGGCGGCTTCCTCCCAGGCGGCCGACAGCTCCTTGACGAGTTCCGGTTGTTCGGCCGCGAGGTCGTGGATCTCGGTGGGGTCGGTGCGGATGTCGTAGAGGGCCCATTCGGCGTCGTCGTAGGGCGTGCCGGGCCGGTGGAGGGTGACGAGTTTGCGGCCGTCGCGGTAGTGGCTGCGGTTGCCGGTCATCTCGCAGTACTGCTCGGGGTGGGTGGAGGCGTGGGCGGGGTCGGCGAGGACGGGCGTGAAGTCGGTGCCGTCGAGCTCCTGGAGGGGAACGCCGCCCCCGCGGGTCTCGGGCCGGGTGAGGCCGGCGAGTTCGAGGAGGGTGGGGGTGATGTCGGTGACGTACTGGTACTGGGGCCGCAGGCCGGTGGCGAGCCTGCCGTCGCGGACGCCTCGGGGCCAGGAGAGGACGAAGGGCACGCGGACGCCGCCGGCGTAGGTGTGGCCCTTGTAGAGGCGGAAGGGGGTGTTGGAGGCCATGCCCCAGCCGCGCGGGTAGTGGACGAGGCTGCGGGGGCCGCCGATGAGGTCGGGGTCGCGGTCGACGTCGGGGTCCCAGTCGCCGGGGAGGCGGGGGTGGTGGACGAAGCGGCTGAAGTAGGAGCGGGTGCCTTCGGCGCCGCCTTCGCCGGTGCCGCCGTTGTCGGAGGTGAAGACGACGATGGTGTTGTCGAGTTCACCGAGGGCGGCGAGGGTGTCGGTGAGCCGGCCGAGGTTCTGGTCGATGTTGTCGACGAGGGCGGCGTAGACCTCCATGTAGCGGGCGTAGAGCCGCTGTTGCTCTTCGGTGAGGGAGTCCCAGGCGGGGACGTCGAGTCCGGCCTCGCTGTTGCGCGCGGGCAGTTCGGTGCCGGGCGGGAAGAGTCCGTCGGCGAGCTGGGCGGCGAAGCGCCGCTCGCGCAGGGCGTCCCAGCCGTCGTCGTAGCGGCCCCGGTGGCGGGCGATGTCCTCGGCCTTGGCCTGGAGGGGGCCGTGGACGGCGTTGTGGGCGAGGTAGAGGAAGAAGGGCTTGTCGGGGTCGTGGGCGCGCAGCGACTTCACCATGGAGATCGCCTGGTCGGTGATGTCGTCGGTGTAGTAGTAGTCGTCGGCGAACTCGTCGATGTCGAGGGGGCTGTTGTCCCGGACGAGCTGGTGCGGGTGGAAGAGGCTGGTGAGCCCTTCCAGGACGCCGTAGTACTGGTCGAAGCCCTTCTGGAGCGGCCAGTTGCCGCGGTGGTCGGCCGCGTTGGAGGCGGAGTCGCGGACGAGGTGCCACTTGCCGACGGCGTAGGTGGCGTAGCCGGCGTCGTGGAGGAGTTCGGCGAGGGTGGGGATGTCGTCGGCGACCTCCATGCCGTAACCGGGGAAGCCTGGGTCGGAGTTGGCGACCATGGCGTAGCCGACGCGGTGCGGGTTGAGGCCGGTGAGCAGGGCGGCGCGGGCCGGCGAGCAGAGCGGCATGGTGTGGTAGTTGGTGAGCCGTACGCCCGCGTCGGCCAGCCCGTCGAGGACCGGGGTGGGGATCTCGGAGCCGAAGGGGCCGATGTCGCTGAACCCCATGTCGTCGACGAGGACGACGACGATGTTGGGGGCCTTGGCGGGCGGGGTGGTACGGGCGGGCCAGGCGGGCTCGGACGCGGCGAAGGTGCGGCCGACGCGGCCGGCGAAGCCCTCGTAGGGGTCGCGGCGGGTGGGCGTGGACCGGGTGGCGGGGTTGCCGGGGGTGCCGGTGGTCATGCGGGGGCGGGTCCTTCCGGGAGGAGCGTGCGGGCGGTGCGGAAGCCGCCGTGGCCGGTCGAGGAGTCGGGGGTGTTGTGGGAGCGGGCGGCGACCCGGTAGCGGTTGCAGTAGGAGGCGTGGCAGAGGTACGAGCCGCCGCGGATGACGCGCTCCGCCGGGCCGAAGGCGTCCGCGCACCACTCCCAGACGTTGCCGGAGGTGTTGTGGAGCCCGTGGCCGTTGGGCTCGTACGCGGTGACGGGGACGGTGCCGGTGCGGCCGCCGGGCCGCTCGGAGCGGTACGGGAAGTCGCCGGTCCAGGTGTTGCACATCTCCCGCCCGCCCGGGGTGAGTTCGTCGCCCCACGGGTAGCGGGCGCCGTCGAGGCCGCCGCGGGCCGCGTACTCCCACTCGGCCTCGGTGGGGAGCCGGACGCCGGCCCAGGCGCAGTAGGCGAGGGCGTCGTCGTGGGAGACGTGGACGACGGGGTGGTCGGCGCGGCCTTCGAGGTCGGAGCCGGGGCCTTCGGGCGCGTGCCAGGCGGCGCCGGTGACGCCGAGCCACCACGGGGCCTGCGGGACCCGGCCGAGGACGTGCCGTTCGGCGGCGGGGTGGAGCAGGAGGTGGAAGACGAAGGAGGAGCCGAAGCGTTCCGCGTCGGTGCGGTGTCCGGTGGCCGCCACGAAGTCGGCGAAGCGGGCGTTGGTGACGGCGGTGGCGTCGATCGCGAACGGGGCGACGGTCACCTCCCGTACGGGTCCCTCGTGGTCGGCGGGGTAGCCCTCGTCGAAGGCGTCGCCCATCCGGAAGGTGCCGCCCGGCAGCTCCACCATGGGGTGGAGCGGCGGGGCGGTCCGTACGGTCGGCAGCGGCAGGAGCTCACGGGGCGCCGCGTGGCCGGCGGAGCCCGCGCAGGCGCGGCCCGGGGTGCAGCAGGCGCTCACGCGGACACCGCCTCGGGTGCGGCGACCACCGGCACGGGTTCGGGCGCGGCGGCGAGCAGGGCGCGGGTGTACGGGTCGCGGGGGTGCTCGCACAGCTCGTCGGCGTCGCCGGTCTCCACGACGCGGCCCTCGTGCATGACGGCGATGCGGTGGCTGACCTGGCGGACGACGGCCAGGTCGTGGGCGATGAAGACGAGGGCGAGGCCCAGGTCGCGCTGGAGGTCGGTGAGCAGGCCGACGATCTGGGCCTGGACGGAGACGTCGAGCGCGGAGACGGGTTCGTCGCAGATGAGGACGTCCGGTGCGGGGGCGAGGGCACGGGCGATGCCGACGCGCTGGCGCTGGCCGCCGGAGAAGGAGCGCGGGTGCCGGTCGGCGACGGCCGGGTCGAGGCCGACGAGCCGCAGCAGTTCCGCGACCCGTCCGGCGCGCTCCCCGGGGGTGCCGATCCCGAAGGCGCGCAGCGGTTCGGCGACGATCTCCCCCACGGTCATCCGGGGGTTGAGGGAGGCGTACGGGTCCTGGAAGACCATCTGGACGCGGCGGCGTACGGCGTGCAGTTCGGCGCGGCCGGGGCGGGTGACGTCCTCGCCGTCGAGGAGGATCCGGCCGCCGTCGGACGGGTGGGCGTGGGCGAGGACCCGGGCGAGGGTCGACTTGCCGGAGCCGGACTCGCCGACGATGCCGAGGGTCTCCCCCGCCGCGAGGGTGAGGGAGACGCCGTCGAGGGCGGTGAAGGAGCGGCGGCCGCGGCCCCGGTAGGTCTTGCGGAGCCCTTCGGCGCTCAGGACGACGGCGCCGGGCGCGGGCCGGTCGATGCGTGCGGGCGCCGGGGGCGGGGGCAGCGGTGCGCCGTGCTCGGCGGCGGGCAGGCAGGCGGCGCGGACGGTGTCGGTGACGGCGGTGAGCGGCGGGGCGGTGGTGTGGCAGCGGTCCTCGGCCAGGGGGCACCGGGCGGCGAAGGCGCAGCCGGCGAGCGGCAGGCCGAGGTCGGGCGGTGTGCCGGGGATGCCGGTGAGGCGGGTGCCCGAGGGGGCGGACAGCCGGGGCACGGCGGCGAGGAGGCCGGCGGTGTACGGGTGCCGGGGGCGGGTGAGGACGTCGGCGGTCGGGCCGTCCTCGACGACGGTTCCGCCGTACATGACGAGGACGCGGTCGCAGGCGCGGGCGACGACGCCCATGTTGTGGGTGATGAGGACGAGCGCGGTGCCGGTGGTGCGGGTGAGGTCGCCGAGGAGGGTGAGGATCTGGTCCTGGACCGTGGCGTCGAGGGCGGTGGTGGGTTCGTCGGCGAGGAGGATGTCGGGTTCGCCCGCGAGGGCCATGGCGATGAGGACGCGCTGGCGCTGGCCGCCGGAGAACTGGTGGGGGTGGTCGTCGAGGCGGCGCTCGGGGTCGGGGATGCCGACGAGGCGCAGCAGTTCGACGGCGCGGGTGCGGCGGGCCTTCCGGTCGCGCCCGCCGTGCGCCCGCAGCACCTCGTCGAGGTGGCGGCCGACGGTGAGGACGGGGTTGAGCGCGGTCATCGGGTCCTGGAAGACCATGCCGACGCGGGCGCCGCGGACGGCCCGCAGCCGCTCCTCCCCCGCCGTGGTCAGCTCCTCGCCGTCGAGGCGGACGGAGCCGCCGGTGATCCGGCCGGTGCCGGGGAGCATCCGGAGCAGGGCGAGGGCGGTGGTGGACTTCCCCGAGCCGGACTCGCCGACGACGGCGAGGGTCTCGCCCCGGCGCAGGGTGAAGGACACGTCTCGGACGGCGTGCAGGGCGGCGCCGCCGGGAGTGGTGAACTCCACGTACAGGCCCTGGACTTCGAGGAGGGGCGGGGTGGTCATCGGCGTATCTCCCGGTTCAGCGCCTCGGCGGTCAGGGAGAGGCCGAGGACGAGCGCGGTCACGGTCACGAGCGGCCCGGCGGCGAAGTGCGGGGCCTGCGCCAGGTAGGGCATCGACTGGCTGAGGACGGCGCCGAGGGTGGGTTCGGGCGGCCGGACGCCGACGCCGAGGAAGCTCATGGCGCCTTCCAGGAAGACGGCGACGGTGAGGGAGACGGCGATCTGGACGACGAGCGGGTCGGCGGCGTTGGGCAGGACGTGGCGGGTGAGGATCCGGCCGCCGGACGTGCCGCCGACGCGGGCTGCCGTCACGTACTCCCGGCCGCTCTGGACGAGGATGCCGGTGCGGAGGAGCCGCCCGAAGGCGGGGATCTCGGCGAGCGCGATGACCAGGATCACGGGCAGCCGGCCGGGGCCGAGGACCGCGGTGACGGCGAGCGCGAGGATCAGTCCCGGGAAGGCCAGGATCAGGTCGAAGGTGCGCTGGACGACGGTGTCGGCGACCGGATGGGTCGCGGCGGCCAGGGCGAGGAGGCAGCCGAGGGCCGCGCCGAGCGGCACGGCGGCGGCGATGATGCCGAGGTCGGCGCGGATGCCGTACAGCAGCCGGGACAGGAGGTCGCGGCCGAGGTCGTCGGTGCCGAGCGGGTGCCCGGGTGTGCCGGGACCGGCGAGCGCCAGGGCGCTCTGGTCGGTGGGTCCGTGGGCGGCGAGGAGCGGAGCGAGGAGTCCGGCGAGGACGACGAGCCCGACGAGGGCGAGGCCGGTCCGGCCGCGCGCCGTGGTGAGGGCGGCCCGGTAGGGGTGGCGGGGCCTGCGGGCGGGGGTCGGCTTGGTGGCGGCGAGGGTGGTCATGGCGGTCACTCCCACCTGATTCGGGGGTCGAGCCAGGCGTGGACGAGGTCGGTGAGCAGCTGGACGAGGACGAAGACGGTGACGAGGAGCAGCAGGAGGTCCTGCACGACGGGGTAGTCGCGGCGGACCAGGGCCTGTTCGGCGAGCTGGCCGAGGCCCGGCCAGGCGAAGATCGCCTCGACGAGGACGGCGCCGCCGAGGAGGTGGCCGGTCTGCATGCCCAGGAGGGTGACGACGGGCGGCAGGGCGTTCGGCAGGGCGTGCCGCCAGAGGAGGCGGCGGGGTGCGATGCCGGCGGCGGTGGCGGTGCGGATGTGGTCCTCGGCGAGGGTCCGCTCGATGCCGTCCTTGAGGTAGCGGCCGAGCACGGCGGCGCTGGGCAGGGCGAGGCAGAGGGCGGGCAGCAGCAGGTACTGGACGCCGAGGTCGGGTGCGGTGAGGAGGGGGACGCGTCCGCCCGGGGGCAGGACGCCGAGGACGACGGCGAAGACCAGGACGAGGAGGACGCCGGTGACGAAGGGCGGTACGGCGAGTGCTCCGGTGGTGAGGACCCGTACGGTGCCGCTGACCCAGCGGTTGCGGGAGGTCGCGCCGAGGATGCCGAAGGCGGCTCCGATGACGACGACGAACAGCAGCGCCCCGAGGGTGAGTTCGACCGTCGCGCCGAGTCCGTCGGCGATCAGGTCGGCGGTCTGCCCGCCGATCGCGTAGGACGGCCCGAGGTCTCCGGTGAGCAGGTCGCCGATCCATCGCACGTACTGGGCAGGCAGGGGCGCGTCGAGTCCGAGTCGGGCGCGGATGGCGGCCTCGGTGGCGGGGCTCGCGTCGGGTCCGGCGAGGACGGCGGCGGGGTCGCCCGGGACGAGCCGCAGGAGGGCGAAGGCGACGAAGGAGGCGACGAGGAGGACGAGGAGGGCGGAGGGGAGTCTCCGCAGCAGGTAGCCGCGCACGTCAGTTCACCAGGTGGGCGTCGTCGAGGACGAGGTAGGAGAACTTGTTGAGGGTGACTCCGCGCAGCTTCTCCGAGGAGACCTGGACGGAGCCGCGGATGACGAGGTCGATGATGAACGCCTCGTCGAGCAGGGTGTCGGTGATCCGCTGCCGCAGGGCGTTGGCGCGGGCACCGGTGGCGGGGCCGGTCCATGCCTCCCGGACGACCTTCGTGTAGGCCGCGGAGCGGAACTTGGAGGTGTTCTTGGCCTCGTTGAAGGGGTAGGCGCTCACGGCGAGCGTGGCGGGCTGGACCTGGGCGAAGCCGTGGCCCATGGTCCACAGGCCGGGCATGGTCTGGGCGATCAGGTGCTTCTGCGCGGTCGCGGGGTCGGTCGGCTGGAGGGTGACCTGCACGCCGATCTGCTTGAGGTCGTACTGGACGGCCTCGGCGACCGCCGTCTCGCCGGGCAGGTTCACGTGGAGCAGCGGCAGGTCGAGCCTGGTGTGCCCGGCGGACTTGAGGAGCTCGCGGGCCTTGCCGGGGTCGTACGTGTAGTGGGTGCGGCCGGCTTCGCTGAAGGCGGGCGACGACTTGGGCCAGGGGGTGGCGGAGGCGAGTCCGTAGCCGCCGAGGACCTGCTTGAGGATCCGCTCGCGGTCGACGGCCCAGGCGAGGGCCTGCCGGACGGTCTTGTCGTTCAGCGGGGCGACGGTGGTGTTGACGCCGAGGTAGTAGGCGCCGCCGCCGGTCGCGTACTCGCTGACGGCGAGCCCGGGGGTGGCCTTGACGACCCCGAGGTTCTTGCCAGGGACGCCGAAGGAGAGCTGGGACTGGCCGGTGCGGAGGGAGGACAGGAGCGCGTCCGCCTGGGGCACCACGCGGAACTCGACGGCGTCGAGGTAGGGGCGGCCGGGCTGCCAGTACGTGTCGTTGCGCGTGAAACTGAGCCCGGCGCCGGGGCTCCACTTGGTGAGCTTGAAGGGTCCGGTGCCGTTCAGCTTCTTGCCGCTGACCGCGTCCTCGATGCTGTGGCGGTCCGTGATGATCATGAATTCGAAGAGGTCGAACAGGTTGTTCACCGGGTGGGCGAGCTTGAGGACGAGCTCGTGGTCGCCGCGCTTCTCGAATCCGGTCACGGCCGCCGCCGTTGCCCTCAACTGGGCGGCGCGGAGCGGGTTCTGAAGGTTCTTCACGGCGAAGATCACGTCGTCGGCGGTGAACGGCCGGCCGTCGTGATAGGTGACGTCGGTGCGCAGCTTCAGGGTGATCGCCTTGCCGTCCGCGGCGGGCTGCCAGGAGGTGGCGAGCTCCGGCTGCGGCTCCAGGCGGTCGTCGTAGCGGGTGAGGGTGTTGTAGACCAGCCGCTGCTGGAGGGACTGGGCGCTCTGCGCGAAGAGCAGGCTGGGCGTGAAGTCCGCGTTGACGGCGACCGTGAGGGTGCCGCCGCGCTTGGGCTCCGCCCCCGTCTTGCCGGCGGGCACCTCGGTCTCGGAGACCGCCGAGCGGCAGCCCGCGAGGCCGAGCCCGAGCAGCAGGGTGCCGCCGCCCGCGGCGCGCAGGGTGGTGCGCCGGGAGAGTGTGGTGGGCGTGGAGGAGTACAGCTCGGTCATCGATGCCTGCCTGTGAAGGGGTGGAGGCCGCAGGGTGAGCGGATTCGTTCCGCTGCGGAAGGAAGAGGGGGAAGGGTGCGGTGCGGGATGCGCGACGCCGCGACCGCGCGGCCCGGGAGTACGCGGGTACGGAGGTACACGGCACTGAGGTACGGAGGTACGCGGGCACTGACGTACGCGGGCACGGACGTACGTGCAGAGGTACGGCCGCTCGGCTACCGCGTGGCGCGGCCGGGGGAGCGCGAACCAGCCGGCGACGGCGGGCGGGACGCGCCGACCTCAGGTACCACGGGGCGGGGACGGCGGAACGCCCTCGCTCGGCGGGGCCGGGGTGGCGTCAGCGGGGCCGGTGCGACGACCGGCGCCGGAGCCGGGCGCCGGGAGGGACGCCGGGATCAGACGCGGACGGCACAGACCGCGCTGGCCTGTCGACAGAGGTCGACGTGCCTGCGGGAGATGAGGCGCATGTCCGGATTCACGGGAGCAATATGACAGCGGGTTCGTGGGGCGGTCAACCGGGGTTGACCGCATTCTGAGACGACGTCAGTGGTCGACCACTCCGCCCGCCAGCTCGGCGACCGTCTCGAAAGGCCTTCTGAACAGGGGATTCAGCAGAACGGTGCCTGCCGCGACGGGCAGTGTGGCCGGTCCGGCATGTGGACTGACGATCCGTTCGGGGTCGTCGCAGACGTGCGAGAGGTCGATCGCGGCGCCCCGGATCTCCTCCAGGTACTCCGGTTCGAGCACGCTGGACTGCTCGGTCACGACGACCAGATCGGGGTTGAGGACGTCCAGGAGGAGGGCGACGGCGCGGCCGACCGACCGGGCCCGTTCCCTCAGCAGCCGGTCGGCGCGCCGGTCCCCTGCCGCCGCCGCGTCCACGACCAGGGAGGTGTCGGGCTCGGGCACGATGCCGCGGCGCACGGCGGTGAGCCCGACGGCGGTGTTCGACGCGGTCGCCTCCAGGCAGCCGGAACGCCCGCACGCGCAGGGGACGGTGGAGTCCGGGACGGGCAGATGGGCCACGTCGCCGGCCGCCGCCCCCGGCCCCTGGTGCACGACCCCGGCGAGCCCGACGGCCGCGTCGACGACGTTGCCGACGAAGAGGTGCACGAGGCTGCGGCGGGCGGCGGGCCGTCCGAAGAGGATCTCCGACTGGGCGATGGAGCGGGCGTGGTTGTCGACGCGCACGGTGTGTCCGCCGAGGCCGCGGGCGAGTTCGGCGGCGAGCGGCCGGCGGCGCCA
The DNA here is from genome assembly GCF_042262805.1 of Streptomyces sp. NPDC056361. Taxonomy (NCBI): domain Bacteria; kingdom Bacillati; phylum Actinomycetota; class Actinomycetes; order Kitasatosporales; family Streptomycetaceae; genus Streptomyces; species Streptomyces sp. NPDC056361. The sequence continues at coordinate 49,624 of NZ_JBHJQI010000032.1, read as the reverse complement.
GCCGAAGGCGTCGTGGCGCACCACCACCCCCTCGGCGGGGTCGACCCAGCCGCCGACCGCGGCACCCACCCCGAACAGCGGCCGTCCCCGGGTGTGCTCGTCCAGGAATCCGCGCAGTCCGCGGGCGACGGCCTCGGGCAGGACGTCCGGTGCGATGCCGTCGTGGGGGTAGGTCCGGCGCGCCAGGACCTGTCCGCGCAGGTCGACGAGGGCGAACGTCGAGGCGGGCACGCCGAGGTGGACACCGCCCGCGACGGGACCGCCGGTGGCGCCGATGTGCAGGTCGACGGGGATCTGGGGCCGGCCCACTCCCCCGCCGCCCGCGAGTTCCGGCAGTTCGCGCAGGAGGCCGAGCCGGGCGAGGTCGGTGGCCTGCCGGGAGACGGCGGCGGGGCTGAGGCCGGAGAGCCGTGCGACGGCGCTGCGGGCGACCGGTCCGTGGTCGAGGACGGTCCGCAGCACGCTGGCGGCATTGGCCTCGCGCCGGCCGTCGCCCGCCCTCCGGGGGCCGTGCGGGGTGGTCGTCATGGGGGCCTCTCTGGTCGCTTGCGTGGGGGAACTCTGGTCACTGTTGCGGCGGTGTGAATTCCCGTGGCCGCCGGCGGCACGGCCGCCGTCCGCGCCTCCGGGCCGGCCACCGCCACCCGCCGATGGGTCGTCACCGCTGGTCAGGGGCGGTTCGGCAAGGTACGGGAACGTGGCGCGGGGTCACCGGGCAGGCGCCGATTCAACCATCGGCGGCGGGGGTTCGGGGAGCGGACGGTCGCTTGACGTGCGGCGGCGGCCGCTGCGAGGCTCCGGGACATGTTCGCGACCTCCTCCTGTCCCGCCCTCCACGGCGCCTGATCCTCGCGACCTCCCGCGCGGCCGGCTCGCCGCCCGCGCTCCCGCATTCCTCGCCCCGAGGGCACCCCTCCCGCATGCGACGCGCCTCGCCCGTACGCCTCGTACGGGTCGCGCGGCTTCGCTTCCCCTCATTACTTCCGCTCCGGAATTAATTCCGGACGGGCTTGAACTCCCGAAAGGAACCACCATGTCCACCGCCACCACCACGATCACCGTCCAGAAGGTCGGCGGCCGCCTCGGCGCCGTCATCTCCGGCGTCCGCCTCGGCGGCGACCTCCCCGCGGAGACCGTCGCCGAGATCCGCGCCGCCCTCCTGGCGCACAAGGTCGTCTTCTTCCGCGGCCAGGACCACCTGGACGAGGAGGCCCACGAGGCCTTCGGCCGGCTCCTCGGCACGCCCGTCGCCCACCCCACCGTCCCCTCGGCCGACGGCCGTTACTCCTTCCCGATCGACTCGGACTACGGCGGCCGGGCCAACCAGTGGCACACCGACGTCACCTTCGTCCCCGCCTACCCCGCGTTCTCGATCCTGCGCGCGGTGGTCATCCCGCCCTACGGCGGCAACACCCTGTGGGCCAACACGGCGACGGCGTACGAGAAGCTCCCCGAGCCGCTGCGCGCCCTCGCCGACGGCCTGCGCGCCGTGCACTCCAACGACTACGACTACGCGGCCCTGCGCCCCGGCGTCCTGCCCGAGCAGCTCGAGCGCTTCCGCGAGATCTTCGCCTCGACGAAGTACCTCACCGAGCACCCGGTGGTGCGGGTCCACCCCGAGACCGGCGAACGCACCCTGCTGCTCGGCAACTTCGTGCAGCGGATCAGCGGCCTGACCGGCGCCGACTCGCGCGCGCTGCTCGGCCTCTTCCAGGCGCACGTCGAGCGTCCGGAGAACACCGTCCGCTGGCAGTGGCAGGTCGGCGACGTGGCGATCTGGGACAACCGCGCCACCCAGCACTACGGCGTGGACGACTCCGACGACCACGACCGCAAGCTGCGCCGGGTGACCATCGACGGCGACGTGCCGGTCGGCGTGGACGGCCGCGCCTCGGTGCTGCTCGCGCCCGAGACCGTCCCGGAGCCGGGCTTCGGGATCGCCTCCGGCGCCTCGACGGCCCCGGCCGACCCGTCGTCCGTGTCGACGGAGTCCTCCCCCGCATGACGAGCACCCCGCCCCGGGTGATCGTGGTCCTCACCGACCAGCAGCGGTGGGACACCACGGGCGCCCACGGCAACCCGGCGGGGGTGACGCCCGAGTTCGACCGGCTGGCCCGCGAGGGCACGCTCGTCGAGCAGGCGATCACCCCCAACCCGGTCTGCGCGCCCGCCCGTTCGGCGCTGCAGACCGGGCGCTGGCCGACGTCCACGGGGGTCTTCCGCAACGGGCTCCCGCTGCCCGCGGACGTACCCACGCTCGCGTCGGTCCTCGGGGAGGCGGGGTACGTGACCGGCTACATCGGCAAGTGGCACCTGGCCGGCGAGGACGGGCCCGACGGGCCGGTGCCGCCGGAGCGGCGGGGCGGGTACGCCCACTGGCTGGCCTCGGACCGGCTGGAGTTCACCTCGGACGCCCACCGCACGGTGGTGTACGACGGGGAGGGCGAGCCGGTCCGGCTGCCGGGCTACCGCTCGGACGCACTGGTCGACGCGGCGATCCGGTTCGTCGCCGACCACCACGACCGGCCGTTCCTGCTCTTCCTCTCCCTGCTCGAACCCCACCACCAGAACGCCACGGACGACTACCCGGCCCCGGTCGGCTACCGGGAGCGGTACGAGGGCAGATGGCTGCCGCCCGACCTCGCCGCGCTGAGCCCGGGCGCGCCGCAGGGGGGCGCGCACCGTCATCTCGGCGGCTACCTCGGGCAGATCAAGCGGGTCGACGAGGGCGTCGGCCGACTCCGCGACGCGCTGCGCAGTCTGGGAATCGAGGACGACACGGTGCTCGCCTGGACCGCCGACCACGGCTCCCACTTCCGTACCCGCAACGCCGAGTACAAGCGCTCGGCGCACGACGCCTCGGTTCGGGTTCCGTGGGCGCTGACGGGGCCGGGGTTCCGGGGTGGCGGCCTCGTCCGCGGGCCGGTGTCCACGGTCGACCTGATGCCGACCCTGGTCGACGCCGTGGGGCTCGACGTGCCGGAGGGCGTGCAGGGCCGTTCCCTGCTGCCGCTGCTCGGCGGCGCCTCGGATCCGGGCCGGTCGTCCTCGGTCCTCGTGCAGATCAGCGAGGACCAGGTCGGCCGGGCGGTGCGGACCGAGCGGTGGAAGTACGTGGTGTCGGCGCCGCCCGGGGTGGATCCCTGGCGCGAGGCGGCGGCCGAGGGCTACAGGGAGACGGAGCTGTACGACCTGGCGGCCGACCCGTACGAGCTGGAGAACCTGGCGGGGCTCACCTCGCATCGCGGGGTGGCCGACGGGCTGCGCGACGCGCTGGCCGCGTGGCTCCTCCGGGTCGAGGGGGCGCGTCCGCCGATCGAGGCCGCTCCGCCCCGGACCCTCGACCAGCGGAGCCCGGAGTCCTTCGCGGCGGACCGGGTGCCGTGGGAGGGGGTGAGGTTCGGGCACCGGTGACCGGGGCGCGGACGGTCCGGGGTGCTCGCCGTGCGTCGGAGGCGTGCGCCGGGGCCGCGGCGTCGGACGGAGGGGGTCAGGTCAGGCGGGGGGCGGCATCGGCATCGCGTAGTCGGTGAAGCCCACCCAGTCCAGGGCCACACAGGGTTCGTCGCCGAGGACCCAGGCGTCGTGTCCGGGGGTGACCCGCATGAAGTCGCCGGCGCCGAACTCCACCGATTCCCCGTCGTCCATGACGACCTTCATGCGGCCGCTGACGACGTATCCGACGTGCGACGCCTGACAGCTGTCGGTGCCGGCGAGCGGCTTGACGTGCTCGGACCACCGCCAGCCCGGCTCGAAGACGGCCCGGCCGACCGCACCGTCCTCACTGGTGACCAGATCGAGCCTGCCCTTGCCGTCCTCGAAGGGGCGGGTCTCGTCCGCTTCGTCGAAGCTCTTCCGTACGATGCCGGCCATCGCGCACTCCCGGCGGGGCGAAGAAGGGTCCCCGAGTCCTCTTCCAGGCTACGCCGGGACGGTCCCGGCCACCCTGCGCAGCCGTACGGGGAGGATGGTTCGCTTTTACATCGAATTCCGGACGGAGGAACCCCGCCCTTGGCGGTTCCCGGCATATCCGCGCCCCGAATTCTGTACACATCACTTATCGGTCAGACCTACACATAAAGACCAGATAAGCGCACAATGAAACAGCGGCACGCATTGCCGCAACTGCGGTCGGACGTGCATGACGCCACAAGGAGGCGAGTCGTATGGCCGACGTCTCTCACCGTCCTGGTGATATCGCGGGACACCCCGACGCCTCGGAAATGCGGGACAGGTATGCCCGCATGCTCCAGACCCGCGGTGTCGCGGCGGTCGAGGAACTCGTGATCCTCGCCGGCATCTACGCCGCGATCTCCGGGTGGACGGTCCACTTCGCCGCCGCCCAGCCGGAACTCGCCATCAGCAACCTGGTCGTCGGCATCGCCCTCGCGATCCTCGGCCTGTGCATGTCGATGGCCCCCGAGCGGTCTCAGGACCTGAACTTCGTCGTCCTGCTCATGGGCGCGTGGCTCATCGTCGCCCCGTGGGTGGTCTCGCGGAACCCCGACACCGGCATGATCCTCAGCAACGTGATCACCGGTGCGTGCGTCTGTCTGTTCTCGCTGACAGCCGGCGGACTGCTCATGAGCAAGCGCAGGATGACGTGAGGGGCTGATCCCCACTCACGCATCCCCTCCCCCATCCATTCGTCGATCCTCTCCCTGAACGGCGGCACCTCCATCCCCCGGAGGTGCCGCCTTTCACTGTCCGGGTCCGGGAACGGTCCGGGAACGGCCAATACCGCGTAACGAATCGATGCGTGCGGTTTCGGTCACCGCCTGCCGCGAAAAACTGCTCCTCAGACACAGAAACAGGCACAGGCTCCCGCTCGCTTACCGAGTCCTTGGGGGGACAAAGTGAACTGGTACCTCGACGTCCTCAAGAAGTACGCGGTGTTCACCGGCCGTGCGCGTCGCCAGGAATTCTGGATGTTCGCGCTCTTCAACGTGATCGCGGCGCTCGTCCTCTTCGCCGTCGACATGGCGCTCGGCACCTATCCGCTGCTGTACGGGATCTACGCCCTGGCCGTCCTGCTCCCCGGCCTCGGAGTGACCGTCCGCCGCCTGCACGACACCGGCCGGTCCGGCTGGTGGATCCTCATCGACCTCATCCCGTTCGTCGGCGCCGTCATCCTGATCGTCTTCCTCGCCACCGAGGGCGACCAGCACCAGAACGCCCACGGCCCGAACCCGAAGGCGGCACCCGCCCACTGACGGGCCGCTCCCCCGCACGGGACGGAAACCCCCGGAAGCTCCCTTCCGGGGGTTTCCCCCGCGCATAGAGCCGGTACGGAGCGTTTGACCCGCCACCTTGTGCACGGTGGCGCACGACCCGCCCCCACCGCCCCGCCTAGCCTCGCCGAACGGGACGCGACGGCACCAACGAGGGGCGGAACCACCGGTGAACTGGCACATCCACGACTACCGCGAGAGCGATCTCGCCGCGGTCGTCCATCTGATCGACACCACCGCCGAGCTCGGGCAGGAGTCCGTGTTCTCGCTCGCCGAGTGCATCGGCGCCCTCACCGACCGCGAGCCGGCCGTGGTCGCCGTCCACCAGGGCGTGCCCATCGGGGCCGCGCTCGCCTGCGTCTCCGGCGAGCGGGCCTGGGTGATGCGCGTAGCGATCTCGTCGGCGTGGCGCGGCCGCGGCCTCGCGAGCGCCCTGCTCGTGGAGCTGGAGCGGCGCCTCGTGGCGGCCCGCGTCGGGCGGATCGCGTACGTCCTGCCGGAGGAGGAGCTCCTCGGCGAGGGACTCCTGAACGCCGGATACACCCGGCAGCCGGCCGTCGCGTACTTCGAGAAGGTGGAGCCGCTGCACGGCCCGGCCGCCGGACTCCTCGACGACCTGGGCGGCCGGCTGCTGCCGGGCGACCTGTGGGCGAAGGTGGCCGGGATGGAGCGCGAGAAGGACCTGATCGAGCGGCGGGTGGTGCTTCCGCTCGCCGAACCGGAACGGGCCACCCGGCACGGGGTGCGGCCGCCGCGCGCGGTCTGCCTCTTCGGCCCGCCCGGCACCGGCAAGACGACGTTCGCCCGCGGGATCGCCTCCCGACTCGGCTGGCCGTTCGTGGAGATCCTCCCCTCCCGGCTCGCCGACGAGGGGAACCTCGCCGCCGCCCTCCGCTCCGCGTTCGCGCGGATCGCGGAACTGGAACGGGTCCTCGTCTTCATCGACGAGGTCGAGGAGATCGCCCCGGTCCGCTCGGAGCCCGCCCAGCCCGGCGGCATGCACGGCGTGACGAACGAACTCCTCAAGCTGATACCGGGCTTCCGCGAGGGGGACGAGCGGCTGCTCGTCTGCGCCACCAACTCGATCCGCTCCCTCGACCCGGCGTTCCTGCGCCCCGGCCGGTTCGACTACCTGATCCCGATCGGCACGCCCGACAAGGCGGCGCGCGCGGCGATCTGGGCCCGCTACACCGACGGGCGCATCGACGTCGACATCGACGAACTCGTCCTTGCGAGCGACCAGTTCACCCCCGCCGACATCGAGCACGCGGCCCGGATCGCCGCCCAGGCCTCCTTCGAGCGGGACCTGCTCGCCATCGGCGGGCGCGGCGGCGACGGCCCGGCCCCCGGGGCGAGCACCGCGGACTACCTGGCGGCCATCGGACAGTGCCGGCCGACCGTCACCCCGGACATGATCGAGCAGTTCGCCTCCGACATCACCACCCACGCACGGGTGTGACGACGAAGGCCAACTCCTCCCGAGCCGCCTTCAGTTCCTCCCGGTCCGGCGGCTGCGCCCCGGCCCGGGACACGGTGACGGCCGCGGCCGCGGCCGCCGTCCCCAACAGCCCGGCCAGGTACTCGGCACCGAGCCCGGCCAGGTCCGCCGCGGCACGGAAGGCGAGGACGTCGAGGACGGCGGACATGAACGAGTCCCCCGCACCGACGGTGTCCACGACGGAGACCGCGGGCGCGTTCGCGGCGACCGTCGCCCGCCGGGTGACGGCGAGCGAGCCGTCGGCGCCGCTGGTGATCAGCACGACGGCGGGACCGAGCCCGAGCCAGCGGGCGGCGACCGCGCGCGGGTCCTCGCCCGGATACAGCCAGGCGAGGTCCTCGTCGCTGGCCTTCACCAGGTCGCTGAGGGCGACGCAGCGTTCGACGCGCGCGACGGCCTCGGCGTGGTCGCCCATCAGCGCGGGGCGCACGTTCGGGTCGTAGCTGACCGTGGTCCGCCCCTTGAGCCCTTCCACCAGGTCGAGCACCGCCGCCGCGCCGGGCTCGGTGACGGCCCCGATCGACCCGATGTGGACGTGGACGGGCTCCGGGGCGGGACGGGCGCCGTCCGCCTCCAGCGTCCAGGCGATGTCGAAGGCGTACGTGGCCCGGCCGTGGGCGTCGAGGTCCACGACCGCCGACGGGGTGCGGGCGGGCACGCCGCCGATCTCCACCCGTACGCCCGCGCCCTCCAGGTGGTCGGTGATCAGCCGCCCGGCGGCGTCGTCGGCGAGCTGGGTCAGCAGCGTGACCTCCCGGCCCAGCCGGGCGAGACCGTACGCGACGTTGGCGGGGCTGCCCCCCGGGTGGACCCGGTCCTCGGAGCCGGGGACCCGGACGATGTCGGCGACGCACTCGCCGATCACCAGGATGGACATGCGGTCAGAGCTCCTCGTCGTAGACGTCCCGATGGCCGGCCCGGCCGCCGCCTGGATGCGGGCGCCCTGCCGGACGACCCGCAGATGGTACGCCCGTTCGGGCCGGTACGCCGCCCCGCCGCCCCCGCCCCGAGCGCGGCGGCGGGGACCGGGTTCCGTCCTCCGTCCGGCCGTTGCCCCTATCGTGGTCGCCCCGGGGCGCCGCCGGGGCCTCCGGCGGCGCCGGACGTACGGGGAAGGGGACTTCCGGTGGAACCGGTGGACACGGTCGAGGGGCTCGGAGTCATGGCGTTCGGCGACGGGAAGGAACTGGAGGCCTGGCTGGAGGCGCACCACGGGGACACACCCGGCATCTGGCTGCTCCTCGCGAAGAAGGGCTCGGAGCTCCCCTCGCCGACCGCGGACGAGATCCTCGACGGCACGCTCGTCTACGGCTGGATCACCGGCAAGCGCATCACGCGCGACGAGCGGACCTACCTCCAGAAGATCACCCCGCGCCGTCCCCGCAGCCTCTGGTCCCAGGTCAACGTCCGCCAGGTGGAGGCGCTCACCGCCGCCGGCCGCATGCGCGAACCGGGCCTCGCCGAGGTGCGGGCGGCCCAGCGCGACGGTCGCTGGGAAGCCGCCTACCCGTCCCAGAAGGACGCCACCGTCCCCGACGACCTCGCCGCCGCCCTCGCCGCCGCCCCGCGTGCTGCGGCCGCCTTCGACGCCCTCGGCAAGACCGACCGCTACCTCGTCATCCTCGGCCTCTGGCAGGCCCGCACCGCCAAGACCAGGGCAGCGCGCCTGGAGCGGGCAGTGGCAGCCCTCTCGGCGGGCAAGGGGCAGCCCTGAGACGGGGAAAGCCCCGCGCCCCCCGGAGGCTCCTCGACCGGTCCGGTTGTCAGGCGTCGGGGCCCTGGGCCCCGCGCCGCCGGTAGAGGACCTGATGGGCGTCCCACTCCTCGAACGACTCGGCGTGCTCCAGACCCACGGCCTCCAGAAGCCGGCGGGACCTGAGATTCGCCTCCTGGGTGACCGCGACGACGCTCGGCGCGGTCTCCAGGGCCCGCGCCACGGCCGCGCCGACCGCCTCGCGCGCGTAACCCCGCCCCCAGTGCTCGGGCAGGAACTGGTACGAAACCTCCGTCTCGCCTCCCCACCCGCCGTCCTCCACCGTGACGAGCCCGAGCAGCACCCCGTCCTCGGCCCGGACCACCGCGTGAAAACCCGCCGCACCGACGATCCGGCGCTGCCGAATCCGGACGACGGACTCGATCACGGGACCTCCGAGGTGACGCCGCACCTCAGGATCGGTCCACAGCCGCGTCACGGCCCGCACGTCACCGCTCCGGACACGTCGCAGCACCAGCCGCTCGGTGACGAGCGGCTGCGGTGCGGGGTGCGGAACGGCGGTCACGCCTCCGATCATCTCAGGTGCGGTGCGGCGGCGTGCGGTGCGACGGCGTGCCGTGCGGCGGCGTGCCGTGCGGACCCGGCTGCGGTCAGCGGCGCTCCGGGCCTGCGCGGCGTACGGGGCAGAGTGCGTTCGAGGACGAAGATCAGCAAGGCCGTGCACCGCGTGTTCACCCTCCCCTGAAACCGCTGGACCGCTGGACCGCTGGACTGCTGGACTGCTGACCAGGGCACCTGTCAGGCTCCACCCGTGCAGATTCTCGATGTCCTGACCAGCATGGCGAAGACAGGCCGACTGGGCCCGGTGTTCAGTGGAGCGAACTGGAACGACGTCACCGCGGCACTCGGCCAGCCGCGGGACATGGAAACAACGAGCCTGAACGAAGCGTGGCCAAGGCTGTTCGCCTACGGAGACCTCGAGCTGAGCGTCTGCCGCTGCCGCAAGGTCTCCCTCATCTGCGTCCAGACCTGGCGTGACGTCGTCGAACTCCCCCCCTCGGTTGCCGGAGGGACGGACACCTTCCCCGCGCTGCTCAGCCACGCGGACGTCGTTTCCGCCTTGGACGAGGCCGGCTGCCCTTGGGAGCCCTATGCTCCGCTGACCTTCGGCAACCAGAGCACGCTCGCAGCGATCCCGTCAGGAGCGCACTTCACCTTCGAGATCCCCGATGGCGAGGAACCCGTGCTGAACGTCATGGGTCTGCCCGGCGACGGACACGACTGCTCCGCACGGCCGCCTGGTCAAGATCACTGACGCGAAGCGCCTTCCAGACTTCCGTGCACGTCCCGGCCTGCGCGCGCCAGGGGCGCGCCTGGCGGACGGGCACGGACGGGCACGGAGCGCCCCACCCCCTTCGGGCGGCATTCGGCCACGACTGGGGCGGGTATGCGTCCGGCGGTCTCAGGCGGTGACGTGCGCGGGACTGATGTGGTTCTCATCCGTCGACATTCGTCGTGCCGTCGGTTGAACACGCATCTCCTGGTGCGCTCGACAGGCAGGTCATGGCATGCCGCGCGCGGTCAGCCACCACCTCTCCCGCTGCAGAGAGCTCCGTCAGATAGCTCGTGATCTCTGCGATGTCCCCCAGCCCCAGTTCCACAGTGAGCAACGCCTCGACCACCTCTGCTACACGGTCCTCCGGATCCAGGAGCAAGGCACGAAAGAGGTCCAAGAGCTTTGAACTATCGCCATCTGGCGGGCTTATCGAGGCCCCGAGGACGTGACTCCACTCTTCCGTACATGACGCAAGCCGTCCCTCCACAGTGTCGAGCATGAGCTTCTCGAACTTGCAGGAGAGGTCTTCGGGCTGCACTTCCACCCCCCGTTCCAGGTCACCTCGCGCCTTGTCAAAGTGACCTGCTTGCCGGTGCACTCTTCCACGGATGCTGAGGGTCCAGGCATCGGTGGGGTTGATCTCGAGTGCGGCAGTGAGGTCGGCGACGGCTTCGTCGTATCGGCCGGCCTGCTGGTGTACTTCTCCGCGGGTGCCGAGGGCCCAGGCGAAGGTGGGGTCGAGCTCGAGTGCGGCAGTGAGGTCGGCGACGGCTTCGTCGTATCGGCCGGCCTGCTGGTGTACTTCTCCGCGGTGGGCCAGGGCCCAGGCGAAGGTGG
>NZ_JBHJQI010000032.1:0-38909 GCF_042262805.1 Streptomyces sp. NPDC056361 | reverse complement strand
TCTCGAGTGCGGCAGTGAGGTCGGCGACGGCTTCGTCGTATCGGCCGGCCTGCTGGTGTACTTCTCCGCGGTGGGCCAGGGCCCAGGCGAAGGTGGGATCGAGCTCAAATGCCGCAGTGAGATCGGAGACGGCTTCGTCGTATCGGCCGGCCCACCGGTGAACCTCTCCACGGCTGCCGAGAGCCCACACGTAGGTGGGGTCGATTTCGAGTGCGGCAGTGAGGTCGGAGGCAGCCTGGTCGAGCCGGCCGGCTTGCCGGTGCGCCTCTCCACGGTGGGCCAGGGCCCAGGCGAAGGTGGGATCGAGCTCAAGTGCGGCAGTGAGATCAGAGACAGCCTCGTCGAATCGGCCGGCCTGCTGGTGTGCTTGGCCGCGGTGGGCGAGCGCCCAGGCGAAGGTGGGATCGAGCTCAAGTGCCGCAGTGAGATCAGAGACAGCCTCATCGAGCCGGCCGGCCTGCCGATGCGCCTCTCCACGGTGGGCCAGGGCCCAGGCGAAGGTGGGATCGAGCTCAAGTGCCGCAGTGAGATCAGAGACAGCCTGGTCGAATCGGCCGGCCTGCCAGTGCGCCTCTCCACGGCTGCTGAGGGCCCACACGTAGGTAGGGTCGAGCTCGAGTGCGGCAGTGAGATCGGAGACGGCTTCGTCGAATCGGCCGGCCTGTTGGTATACCTCTGCGCGCGTGCTGAGGGTCCAGGCGTCCGTGGGGTTGATCTCGAGTGCGGCAGTGAGATCGGAGACAGCCTCGTCGAACCGGCCCGCCTGCCGATGCGCTTGGCCGCGGGTGCCGAGGGCCCAGGCGAAGGTGGGGTCGAGCTCGAGTGCGGCAGTGAGATCGGAAACAGCCTCGTCGAGCCGGCCGGCCTGCCGATGCGCTTGGCCGCGGGTGCCGAGGGCCCAGCCGTCGCCGGGCTCGAGCTCAAGTGCGGCAGTGAGATCAGAGACAGCCTCGTCGAACCGGCCCGCCTGCCGATGCGCCTCTCCACGGCTGCCGAGCGCCCACACATAGGTGGGGTCGAGCTCAAGTGCGGCAGTGAGATCAGAGACAGCCTCGTCGAATCGACCGGCCTGCCGATGCGCTTGGCCGCGGGTGCCGAGGGCCCAGCCGTCGCCGGGCTCGATCTCGAGTGCCGCGGTGAGGTCGGAGACCGCTGCGTCGTGGTGGCCGAGCCAGCGATGGACTTCGCCGCGACGTGCCCAGGCACGGGCGTTGCGGGAATTCTGCGCGAGGGCGCGGTCCAACTCGGTGAGTGCGTCTTCGTCCCGGTCGCAGAAGTAGAGGAGCACGCCACGGTAGGTGTGGGCCCAGCTTTTGATCTCGGCGCTCAGATCGCTGTGGGAGAGCAGGATGCCAAGACAGGTGAACTCGGGCTCGTCGCCGACCAGACCGTCCCGAAGGCGCTCTGACCAGGTGAGTAGGGTTCCGTCGGTGGTGTCACGAGCGGCTTGTTCCAGCGTCTCGATCCATTGCCGCAGCACAGCGACGTCCTGGTCCGCAGCGTGTACGAGCTGTTCGAGTGCGGGCGTGAGGTGTGTTGCGGGGTGGGCGCAGAGTCGGTGGTACGTCTCGTCCAGGCGGTGGCGGCGCCATTCAGGGTCCTGCCACCGCTTCGCCTCGGGGATTCGGTCCTCGACCGTGGCTCGCCAGACGGCATGCGTGTCGGCGAGCTGCAGGTGCCTGGAAGCCCAGCCCTGAGGGGAGCGAGTGCGCTCCTGGCGGACCATGCTGGCGCGGACCACCGCGTGATAGTGCTTGAAGCCGCCGCGGCCGCTGACGAACGGCTGCCCGCACAGCCACTGCCACAGCCCTTCTCGGCCAGGTCCGGCGGCGGCGGCGAAGACGTCCTCGTTCAGCTGCAGGGGCAGCGCGCACGCCCGTACGGCCTCGCGTTGCTCAGGGTCCGTGATCCACTGCACGAACCGTTCGACCGCCACGTCCGCGAGGTCCCCGTCCGCGTCCACGTCCTCAGCCGTGTGGGGGTGGGCCAGGGCGAGGAGTTCCACGAGCAGCGGCAGTCCCATCGACAGCCGAAGTACCGCTTCCGTCACACCCGGATCCGTGACGCCCCGCGCGGTGAGCAGCGAGCGCGTCTCGGCCTCGGTCAGGACGTCCAGGGGAACGTCCACCACCTGCGCCCGCAGCGATGCCCATTCGCGCTCGGCGAGTTCGTCCCGGCCGGCCAGTACCACGATGACGTTCGCGGGCACCGCACCGAATTCCTCCTCCAGCACACTCAGGAGCCAGCCGTCCAGGTACTGGGCAGTCTGCTCCCACGTGTCGAAGAACAGCACCACCCACCGATGTCGACGGCACAACCGGTCCAGCTCGGCGACGAAAGCCCGGCTCACGTCCGCCTCCTCGCCTCGGGCCCCGCGCCGCCGGGCACGAGCCTGGGAGGTCGATCGGAGTCGGTCCAACCCTTGGGCTGCGGCATCCGGATTCACCATTGCCGTCACAACTCCGGCCCCCGGCACCAGCGACACCGCTCCCAGGGCGGCCTGCGTCACCACCCGGCTCGACACCGACACCTCGCCCTCCGCGGGCATCGGATCCGCCTGGGCCGCCTGGTCTCGCCGGAACTGCTCGACCGCTTTGTCGAACTCCTTGCACGGGCCGGCCTGCTCCGCCAACTGCCTTGCCAGCTCGACCAAGGCCTGCTGCACCCCGTGGACGTCGTTCTCGTCCACCACGGCCGTCACCGCGTCCGCACGCCTGGCCGCCTCCTGCCACTGCCGCAGCAGCGTGGACTTCCCCACTCCGCCCACCCCACGCACGTGGAACAGGAACTCCGCCGGATCCTCCTCAGCCTGCGGGTCCTTCGACAGGTTCTCCGTGAACAGCGCCAACTGCGACCGCCGACCCACGAACCGCGCCTGCGCCCGCTGCCTGATCAGCGCACCCCTCGACAGACCCCGATTACCCGCTCCCGGCAAATCCGCACCCCCGTCACTTCGCCTCCCTCGTTCCTGAGGCCGGCACCGCATCGCCGCCCGAAGCCGTCGCGTCAGGCGTAGGTCATCAGTGTCCGATCCAGGTCCCGCATTTGTCAGGCAAGTGCGAGAGGCGGTGACCGCACGACGGTCGGGGCGCCCTGGGACGCCCCGTCGATCAATGACCGAGTCGAACAAGGGTCCGGCAACCAACGATCCGGGGATCGGAAAGACGTGACCTAGGACCATCGACCGACGGTTCCTCGGTTCCGGGCCCGAGGCGGCTGCCACGTGCGACCCGGCACGCTGGGCGTCATGCGCATCGGAATTCTCGGAACAGGACATGTAGGACAGGCACTCGCGACGGCGTGGGCGCGTGGCGGCCACGACGTGATCCTGGGGTCGCGGCGACCCGACGACCCGGCGCTCCTCACGGAGCTGAAGGAACTCGTCGCAGCCGGCTTACGGATCGAGGACTCGGCCACGGCCGTCGCCCACGCCGAGGTCGTCGTGAACGCCACTCCGGGTACGGCCTCCGTGGCCCTGCTCGACACGGTCGGGGCGCCCGCACTCGCCGGGAAGGTCCTGCTCGACGTCGCCGTCGGCTTCCTGCCGGACGGCACGCCGTCCCACCCCGTCGTCAGCCTCGGCGAGGAGATCCAGCGGGCCTTCCCGGACACCCGTGTCGTGAAGACCTTCTCCACCATCGACCGCGGCGTGATGGTCGCCCCGCACTCCCTCGACGGTCCCAGCACCGTCTTCCTCTCGGGCGACGACCCGGTCGCCAAGCAGGTCGTCCGCGGCCTCCTCACCGACCTGGGCTGGCCGCACGACTCGCTCCTCGACCTCGGACCCATCGCCACGGCACGCGGCCAGGAACACTTCGCCGACCTCTTCGTAGCCATCGCCCAGGCGACCGGAACCTACGAGTTCGGTATCCGCGTCGTCCTCCCCGCGACGTCCGAGGCCTGAGCCGCTCCGCCCATGGCGTCTCCGGCGGGGCACGGTCGGCGCGACCTCCCGAACGTCACTGTGCGTCGCGCAGCCCCAGCAGGTAGGTCGCGGTGACGGCGACGGCGCGGTCGTCGTCGTGGGACAGGGCCACGAGCGCGCGGGTCGCTTTCGTTCCCGGTACGGACGCGAGTGCCTGGGTGAGGCGTGCGCGGGCGGGGGCTTCGGTGGTGTCGTGGGCGAGGCGGTCGACGAGGCCGGTCGCGATCCGGTTCTCCGTCGCGGGGTCGGCGGCGAGGACGCTGAGGGCGTCGGCGGCTTCGGTGTCGTTCCGTCCCGCGACGATCATGTCGATGAGGGTCGGGATCGCGTCGGGCTCCCCGCGCGCGCCGAGGGCGAGGGCCGCGTGGCCGCGGACCGCCGGGTCGGCGTGCGCGAGGGCTTCGTGCAGCGCCGCGGCGGCCTCGGCGCCGGACAGCTCGGCGAGGGAGCGGACGGCCCGGTCCCGCACCGCGGCCATCGGTGAGTCGAGGCCCCGCGCGAGCAGTGCGGGGCCTCCGTCGTCCGATCGGGCCAGCGCCCACCGGAGGGCTCCGGCGACGTTCGTGTCCGTCTCGCTGAGAACCGCCTCGACGAGCGCTTCCACCGGCAGCGGCACGTCGTCGGCGGAGGCGAGGGCCGCGCGCTGGCGGGCGTCGGCGTTCGGCGAGCCCAGGGCCTGGAGCAGCGCGACGACCTGGAGGACGTCCTCCCAGCCGGCGGGGTCCGCCGCGTCGATCCGGTGCAGCCGGGTGAGCAGCTCGGTCTCGGCGGCGATGCGTTCCCGTGTCCGGAGGACGAGGTCGCCGACGAGCTCGGCGGGCGTGAACGCCGGATCGTCGAGCGCGCGCCCGATCTCCCGCAGCGAGAGACCCAGTGACCGCAGGCTCTCGATGTGGAAGATCCGCCGGATGTCGTCCCCGGAGTACTCGCGGTAGCCGGAGCCCGTACGACCGGACGGCCGCACCAGGCCGAGGGACTCGTAATGCCGGAGCATGCGGGAACTGACCCCGGACCGTCGCGCCACTTCACCGATCAACACGCCCTATGGTCCCTCCTGGCCGGCGCCCCCGAGAGCGACGACACGCTTGGCCTCTTCGATCGCGTATCCGAATCCGGTGTCCGGGTCGCGGAGCAGCCGCTCCGTGGCGAGCGCGTGCGCGCGCACGTCCGGGTCGGGGTGCGACGCCGCGTCGTGGAGCGCCGGCACGATCGCCTCGCCCAGCTCGACCAGCACACGGCTGAGACTCAGTCGGGTCTCCCGCTCGCCGCGCCCGAGCTGTGTCGCCAGTACCGCCGCCAGTGCGGACTCCTCTCCGTCCGGTACGAGCACCACCGCGGCCCGCCAGGCGCTCCGTGCCACGTCGTCGTCGGCGTCGGTCAGCAGCGTCCCGGTGATCGCCGGCCAGGCCCGCCGGTCCCCGATCTTGGACAGCGTGTGCAGCGCCTGGCTCCGTGCCTGCGCCCGCTCCGAGCGGACCTCGCGGAGCATCTCGGGGAGCGTCATCGACACCGGATGGCGCGTGAGCGCCCACGTCAGCATGTCGCGGACGAAGAACTCGGGCTCGACCGCGCACCGCTCGACGAGCTTGCCGACGAAGCGCGGGTCGGGCGCCGTTCCCACCGCCAGCGCGGCCCGCAGCCGCACCGACGAGGAACCGTCTTCGAGCCCCCTGAGCGCGCCCGCCACATCCGTGTCCTCAACCTGTCCCGTGTGCTGTACCTGTCCCGTGTCCTGCACCTGTCCCGTGACCGTCACCGAGACCACCTCCTCGGCGAGCAGTGAAGACCTTGTCACCGTGTCAAGGTCAAGCACCGCCCACCGCGCGACCGCGGCCCCTCGGGGCGGTGTCCGTCGGGGCGGTGTCCGTCGGGCACAGACGCTCTCGGACGGTCTCAGACGTCGATTCAGACGTCGATGTCGAGTGCCGTCCCGTACAGGCGGGACACCTTCAGCCGGATGACCACGCGGCGCTCGGCGACCAACTGCTCCAGGAACGCGTCCTCGTCCTCCGGCTTCGCGGCGTCCGGAATCATCGCGAGCAGCTCGCGGCCGGTCGCGTCGCCCGGGGTGGTCGTCACGTCCGAGACCTCGGCCTCGCCCTCGGCCACGGCGAACGACCACACGTCGCCGCCCGGGACGTGCAGGGCGGCCCGCGGGTCGCGCCGGAGCTGCTTGACCTTGACGCGGTCGGCGGTGCTGGAGAACCGGATGACGCGCTCGTCGGCGTCCCAGCTGTAGACCATGGTGGTCATATGCGGGTGGCCGCTGCGCTTGATGGTGGCGAGCGTGCCGAACTGCTGGGTGCTCAGCAGCTCGGACAGGGCGTCGTCGGACAGGATGCGGGGTGCGGGACCTTGAGTCATGTGATCGTCAACTCGCCTGTACGTGCGCGCATTCCCTCTCTCCGGACGCCCCGGCGCGGTCAGCCGGTGTGGCGGATCCGGAGCCGTTCGGGGTCCGCCGGGTCGCGGTCGACGATCCGGACCGGCGGCCAGACCCACTGCCACACGCCGATGCCCGGCGCGCGGGAGAAGCGGATCGGGCCCCGGGTGCCCTCGACCGTCACGTGCGGCCACGCCGCGGCGACGCCCGCCCGGTCCGCGCCGTCGCTCGAACGGAGCGCCTCTACAAGGACGGTGACGGTGTCCCACCCTTCGAAGGCGACGAAGGACGGCGTCTCTCCCAGCCGCTCGCGGAGCTCCTTGCCGACGCGTTCGCCGAGCGGCCCCGGGTGCTCGGGCAGGTAGCTGAGGAACGGGATCCCGGCACCGTCCTCGCCCAGCGCCGCGGCCCATCCGGCGAACTCCGGCTGCCCCGCGGGAGCGCCGATCAGGACCTCCGCGAGCCGCCGGTCGCCGCGGACGGCCCTGACGATCGGAACTGCCGGCTCCGGATGACCGACGAGCAGGAGCAGCGCCCTCGCGCCGTGGTCGGCGACCGCGTCGCACAGAGCCTCCGGGGTGAGGGCGTTCGCGTCGAGCTCGACGACGGATCCCCCACGGGCAGCGAGGTGGTCGCGCAGGATGCGGGTCCCCGACGCCCAGTAGACGCTGGGCTGGGTCGCCACGGCGATCCTGCCCCGGCCCTCGCCGAGCAGGAAGTCCGCGTACGCCCGCCAGCCGTGGGACTGCGCCGGGGCCAGGCGCGCGACCCACTCCGCCGGCTCCTCGGTGAGCGCGTCCAGCACCGCGGACGAGCAGAGGAACGGCACACCGAGGGCATCCGCCCGGGCGGCGGCGGCGCGCGCGACGACGCTGTGGTACTCGCCCGCCACCGCCGCCACCCCCAGTCCCGCGAGTTCGTCCACGGCCGCCGCCGCCCGCTCCGGGTCGGCCGCGGTGTCCCGGACCACCAGCTCCACCGGCACGCCGCCGATCCCGCCCGCGTCATTGACGTCGCGAACACCCAGTTCGAGCCCGGCGAGCAGATGCCGTCCCGCTTCCACCCAGCCGGGCCTCGTCAACGGCACGAGGGCACCCAGGCGGACGGACTCCCTGCCGGTGCGCCCTGCTTCGGCCGCCGACGTCGATGAAGACGGCGAGGACGACGGCGACGGCGACGACATGGGCGGCTGTTGCTGCGTGTTCATCGGTGTATTCCCCTGCGACGAAGCGTTGACGGCCGACCCGGAACCCGGCTGTGCGGATCCGGGGAACGGCGGTGCGGTACAAGAGGGGACGATACGAAACCGGGCTGGACGAGACGAAACCGGGCTGGACGGGACCGGGCTGAACAGGGCTGGGCTGGGCTGAACGGGACTGGAATGAACGGCACTTGGCAGGCGGCGGTCTCACCCTTCGGCGTCGGAGGCGAGCCAGGTCTGCCAGACGTGGACCGAGTTGGGCACGTCGGGGCGGTCGAGGAGCCACAGGACGTACCCCGCGTGCCGTCGGGCCCACGGCTCGCCGGAGCCGGCGGCGGTCTCCAGCCTCGCGCGCAGGTCCTCGCCCCCGACGGCGCGGGCGACGCGCACGTACTCCCGGTCCTTGCAGCGGTACGGCCGTAGGACGACCGTCTCGACGAGGTCCGTGAGCTTGGCCCTCACCGGGTGGGAGTGGCCGGGCACCGCCACCTCCCGCAGGAGGAGCTCTTTCGTGCCCCACTTCTTGGCGTGGCGGGTCCACTCGACGGGGAACCGGGCCTCCCACTCCAGGAAGAGCAGGGCGTACGGCAGTCCCGGCCACGTCGTGACGTCGTCGTGCCGCCGGTTCCACAGCGCATCGGGCAGTACGTGCCTGCCCGCCTCGCGGTAGGCCTCGTAGGCGTCGAGGAATCCGGGATCCCGCCATTGCGCCGGTCCGCCGAGCGGCGACGTCGCGCGCCCCACCTCGTTGAACCGCCGCGCGGCGTCCCCGACGTTCCGCTGCGCCTCGGCGAGCCGGACCAGCGCCTCGGTCCGCTCCTCCGCGTCGGCGGCGATCAGCCCGAACGCCCAGCCCAGCCGCGCGTCCCACTCGCGGACCTCGTCCACGGCGTCCGCGCCCGCACCCGCACCCGATTCGCCCGTCACGCGTTCCCGTCGCCCGCCCTTCTGTCCCCCGCTCTCCCTCAACTGTCCTGCTGCTTCCTGCCAATGTCGGAGGCAGTGTCGGTGTCGATGTCACTGTCCCCGTCGGTCAGCGCGGCCTTGATGGAGGTCCAGTCCGGGGACGTCGGCGCGTACCTGTGCCGTGCGGTGTCGACGTCCTTGTAGCCGCTGGAGGTGGCGACGCAGACGACGGGACCATCGGTCTCGCGGGGTCCGTGCGCGCGGAGACCAGCGAGGCCGGCGGCGGCGGACGTCTCGCACCAGAGGCCCTGGGAGGCCAACTCAGCGCTTGCAGCGGCCATTTGCTCGTCCGTCACCGTGCGGGCGGCGCCGCCGGACTCGCGGACGGCGAGCACGCCCCGGTAGCTGTTGATCTCGCAGTCGATCGCGTAGGCGGTGGTGGGTCCGACGGGGACCCGGGCGACGGGCCTGCCCGTGCGCACGGCCTCGGTGAGGGCGCCGGCCGCGGCGGGCTCGGTCGCGTACATCCGGGGGACGGAGTCGGTGACGCCGAGCCGGACGAGCTCCTGGAACCCCTTGGCCACGCCGAAGAGCAACTCCCCGTACCCCGTGGGGAGATGGACTGCCGCCGGGGCCCGCCCCAGGTCCAGTGCGATCTCGTAGGCGAGGGTCTTGTACCCCTCGGGCCCGAAGGGGTGTCCGGTGTGGGCGCTGTCCGTGACGCTGCTGACGCTCTGGAAGCCGAGTTCGTCGACGATCCGGCGCATCAGCGGACGCACGGCCTCGACGGGCACGGTCAGCACGGTCGCTCCGTACGCCCGGAGGTGGGAGGCGACGGCGGGCGGCGCGTCCGGGGAGGTGAACACGGCGCAGGGCAGTCCGGCGCGGGCCGCGTAGGCGGCGGCCGCCGCGCCGTGGTTGCCGGAGGAGGACACCACGATCCCGCGCGCGCCCGAGGCGACGGCGGCACTGACGGCGACCCGGTTCAGGCGGTCCTTGTGGCTCCACGTGGGATTGCGGGACTCGTCCTTGATCCACACCCCGTCGCCGAGTTCGACCAGCGGGGTGTTCCCCTCCCCGAGCCCGGGCGCCGCGAGCGGCGGCAACAGCGGCGCCCACCGCTCCAGGCCGTGGGAGGCCGGGCGGGTGAACAGATCGGCCGGCACCTCGTCGTACGCGTAGTCGATGTCGAGCGGGTACGCGACCTCGTTCGTGGACGTGACGGGACAGCCCCGGGTCAGCGGCGGCCACAGCGGATGGCGTACGGACGGATCGGCGAGCGAACGCTGGGCGGTGGCGAGCGAGGTCACGTGGGCTGGGACCTTTCAGGGCGAGGGCGAGGGCGAGGGTGGAGGCGGAGGCGAGGACGGGGGCAGGGCCAGGGACACGGCCGGGGAGGGCGGGGAGGACGGGGAGGGGGACAGGAACGGGGACGGGACCCGCGGGCCCGCGGTCACGGTCGGCCCATCCGGTGAGGCGGACGACCGGACCGTAGGTCCCGGTCAGCCCATCCGGCGGGTCAGGGCGGCGAGGGCTCCGGGCTGGCGGCCGGGGACCCGGTGGCGCAGGGTGACGAGGGTGGGGCCGAGGGCGCGGGCGCGGGCGGGGTCGGTGATCTGTTCCCACTGGTGGTGGGCGCGGTCGACGGCGCCTTCGACGTCCGGGTCGTCGGGACGCTGGCGGAGGGCGAGGCGGGCCTCGGCGGCGGCCAGCCACAGTTCGCAGCTGCGGGCGGGTTCGCCGGCGAGCCGGGCGAGGTCGGCGCGCACCTCGGTCCAGTGCACGGCCTCGGGTGAGTGGGGTCCGTGGCGGCGCAGGGCCTCGTGTTCCCAGGCCGCGGCCACGGCCGCGGCCTCTCCGTGCCGCCCGGCCATGGCGGCGGCGAGGATGGCGGGGTGCGGGTCGTCCGGCACGACGGCGGCGGGCGGAGGCGCGGGAGCGAGGAACCGGGACTCCGCGGTGGCCGGGGCGGTGCCGGCGGCGGCCTCCGCGTGGAGGGTGGCGTGCGGGAGCCGGGCGCCGGAGCGCCAGAGTTCCGCCCAGGCGCGGAGGTAGTCGGGGGTCGCGGGCTCGCCCCGGCGCGGGGCGGGTGTCACCCGCCCGTAGAGGAGGGGTCCGGGTCCGAGGTGCAGCAGTTCGGGTACGGCCGTGAGGCGCTGCCACACGTCGGGGTCTGCGACGAGGTCGGCGACGACGGTCGTGGTGCCTGGCCGCCGTACGCCGAGTTCGCCGGCGAGCCAGTGCCAGGGCAGCGCCGTGTAGCGGAGGGTGGCCGGGGTGGTGCGGGCGAGTGCGAGGTGCGGCAGTTCCTGCCGCCGGTCGAGGTGGAGCTGGCCGGCGAGGCAGACGACCAGCGGGCCGGGGCTCGCCGCCGCCGCGCGCAGGCGGGTCAGGACGGTCTGCGGGTCGAGCGGGTCCGCGAGTTCGACGACGGTCGCGGTGGTCGTGCCGGTGAGCACCCCGGGCGGTACGGCGGCCAGCGCCGGCAGCACCGACGCGGCGTCCATGGCCCGCCCCCGTCCGGCGGGCGCGGCCGCGAGCAGCAGCGCGGTACCGATGGCCGCGACGGCGGCGTCGCCCCGCATCACACCCATGGTGGCAGCGGCGCCGCCCCGCATCGCACCCATGGTGGGGGTGCCGTGGTCCCGTGCCGCACCCATGGCCGTACCGCCGACACCCGGCACTGCACCCACGGCACTGTCGCCCCCGCCCCGCGCCGCGCCCACGGCGGTGTCGCCGACAGCTCTCATCGCGGCCGTACCGGTGTTGCCGCCGTCCCATGCCGCAGCCACGGCGGTGGCACCGCCGTCCTCTGCCGCACCCGCGCCGGGCGCGCCGACGGGCCCGGTCGCCGTCGTACGTGTTCCCGTGGCGCGAGCGCCCGTTCCCCTGTCCGCCGGTCTCGTTGCCGCGCGCGTACCAGGCCCGTTCGTGACCGCCGTGTACGTGCCCACCGTGCCGTTCCCGTCGTCGTTCACCACCCCAGCACCGTAACGCGTCGGGCCCTGGCCGATATTCGCTGGGCCTTTGACATATGCCGGAAGCACCACCGGATCGAGTGTTGCCAAATCCCTTACGGGCCGTCCCGTGCTGTGCAACAGTCGTATCCGGGCCTCCCCTTCACACGTGGCCGTGCCCCGCCTGCATCGGAGTTCGTCATGCCGTCCCCTCTGTTCGCGGACCGCCCCGCTCAACCGCCGGAGCCGGGCGCGGTGGACGCGCTGATCTCCCAGACCCGCCGCCTGCGCGGCGAGGTCGACGCCGTGCGCAGGGACGCCGTGGCGGACGACGACGATCCGCAGCAGCGGTGGCAGCGAGCCCTGTGCGACCTCGCGGTACACCAACTGGACGATCTCGGCGCCCACTTGGGCCAGCTGCGGGCCGGCGTCCCGGCGGAGCTCGTACCCGAGACCGCTCCCGGGGCCGATCCCGGTGCCGAGGTCGGATTCGACGGCGGACTCGACGGCGGACTCGACGGCGGATTCGACGCGGGATTCGACGGCGCGCTCGACGCGACGCTCGCATCGGACCCCGGAGCCGCGTACGGACGCGCCGCACCGCCGCGCACCGGCTCGCTGCTGTCGCGGGTGGGCAGCGCGGAGTGGAACCTGCTGACGGACGAGGTCAGCTGGTCGGAGGAGCTGTACCAGATCTTCGGACGCGCCCACGAGAGCGGTCCGATGTCACTGGACGAGATGCCCTCGATGGTCTTCGCCGAGGACCAGTCCGTCCTCCAGGCCATGGTCACCGACTGCCTGATCGACGGGAAGCCGATCGACGGCGAGTTCCGCATCGTGCGGACGGACGGCCGGGTGCGCACGGTGCACATGACCGGCGAGCCGGTGCTCGACTCGGACGGCTGCACGGCCTCCATGTGGGCCGTGTTACGCGACGTCAGCGAACTGCGGCGCAGCCAGCGGGCGGTGCGCGAGAGCCGGGACAGCCTGGAGCGCAGCCGCCGGATCGAGCAGACCGAGCGCAGGGTCGCCGTCGAGCTCCAGGAGGCGGTGCTCCCGCCGTGGCGGGGCTCGCTCCGCTTCGCGCACGACGGCCCCGCCCCGCTGGACGTGGCCGCCCACTACCTGCCGGCCGCCACCCCCGGACTGATCGGCGGTGACTGGTACGACGCGCTCGCGCTGCCGGACGGGGACGCGCTGCTCACCGTCGGCGACCTGACGGGCCACGGCGTCGCCGCGACCTCCTCCATGGCCATGCTCCTCGGCGCGCTGCGCGGGATGGCCGTCGCCGGGATCCGGCCCGCCGCCCTGATGGGGCACCTCAACCAGCTCCTGGAGACTTCCGTACAGCCCGCGCTCGGCAGCGCGATGTGCTGCCGGTACGACCCCGTCGCCCAGACCGTGACCTGGGCGCAGGCCGGACACCCCGCCCCGCTGCTGTTCCGCGACGGGACGGGGCACGTCCTGCGCCGCCCCGAGGGCGTGCTGCTCGGGGCGACGACCGGAGCCGTGTACGGCGAGGGCCGGACCCGGCTGCTCCCCGGCGACGTGCTCGTCCTGCACACCGACGGGCTGACCCGCGGCAGCGGTGCGGGCGGCGGCCTCGGGGACGACACCGGCGCGCGGCGCCTCCTCGCTCTCGGTCCGCGGCTCTCCGGGGCGCGGGACGCCCAGGACGGGGTGCGCGCGGTGGTCGAGGAGTTCGGCGAGGAGCAGCGCGAGGACGATGCCTGCGTGATGGTGGTCCGGGTCGGCCACTGAGCCGTCCGGGCCCTGCCCGCCGAGTCCGGGTCGGCCGTTGAGCCGGCCTGGCCCTGCCCGCAGATCGTTCCGTGCCCCGGCCCTTCGTTTCCCCAAGGACCGTTCGTACCCTCAGGACTGCGTACCGCGGTGCGGGCCTTTCAGGCCTGCCCGGTCCGCGGCCGGTTGACCGGCGACCTGGGCAGGGCCAGTTCGATCTCCTCGCGCAGGTTCTCGATCCGCGAGTAGCCGGCGTACTGGCCGGTGAGCCGGTACATCTCGCGCAGCCGGTCCCAGGTCCGGTGGGACGAGGTGTCGCCCATGGACATGAGGGCGAGCCGGGCGTAGCGGTCGGCCTGCTCCGGATCGTCGGCGATGAAGCAGGCCGAGGCGAGGGAGATGTGGTCGAAGAGCTTCGACCGCTCGTGCCCGCCGTGCCGGAGCTCGATGGCCAGCTTGGCGTGGCGCTGTGCCGGGACGGCGGCGGCCGGGTCGTGCTCGGCGAGGGTGCGGTAGGCGAGGGCCTGCATGCCGTGCATGTCGGCCTCGTCGAAGTTCTGCATCCAGCTGGGCTTCTCGTCGCGCCGGTCGGACACGAACAGGTCCTCGGCCTCGCCGAGCGTGCGGCGCATGGCCTGGCCCCGTCCCATCGACGCCTGCGCCCAGGCCTCGATCGTGTGGAACATGGCCTGGGTCCTGGGCAGCAGCCGCTCGCCCGCGCCGGCCTTGGCGAGCTTCATGAGGTCGAGGGCGTCGTCGGGTCGGCCCAGGTGCACCATCTGGCGGGCGGCGCGGGAGAGCGCCTCGCCGGCCCGGGGCCGGTCGCCGCCCTCGCGGGCCGCGTGGGCGGCGATGACGAAGTACTTCTGCGCCGTGGGTTCGAGGCCCACGTCGTGCGACATCCAGCCCGCGAGGACGGCGAGGTTGGCGGCGACGCCCCACAGGCGCCGCTGGAGGTGGTCGGCATGGCGGTAGGCGAGCATGCCGCCCACCTCGTTGAGCTGGCCCACCACGGCCTTGCGCTGGAGACCGCCGCCCCGGGAGGCGTCCCAGGCACGGAACACCTCCACCGAGTGCTCCAGGGCCTCGATCTCCTCCGACCCGATGGGGGCGGCCTCGTAGCGGTCGAACCCAGCGGGGTCGGCGTGGAGGGGATCGGTGGCCCGCGGAGCCTCGCCCTTGCGGGAGGGGTCGGTCTGCAGCCAGTCGTGCATGGCGTTGGTGAGTACGGAACCGGCGGCGAGCGCGGCACCCGCGCCCACCAGGCCGCGTCGGTTGAGCATGAGGTCCATTCCCGTGAATTCGGTGAGGACCGCCGCCGTACGATCGGGTGCCCAGGGCAGCCCGTCAGGGTTCTCCGTCTTCCTGACGTCCTGCCGCTTCCCGGCGCGCCCGTGTCGTACGAACCCGAGGTCCTCGATGGTCACGACACGGCCGAGTCGCTCGGTGAACAGTGCTGCCAGCACCCGGGGGACGGGATCGCGGGGCGTTTCGCCCCGGTCGATCCAGCGCCGCACCCGCGAGGTGTCGGTCGCCAGCTGGGGGTGGCCCATGGCCGCCGCCTGCCGGTTGACGAGTCTCGCGAGTTCGCCCTTGGACCAGCCGGCCAGGCCGAAGAGGTCCGCCAGGCGGGTGTTGGTTTGTCCGGTCACGTCTAAGCCCCCAGGTTCTCGGCTGAGTTGACAGTAGCCCCCTGTCATAGGGCTGGCGACTATTCGCCAGGGTTCGCCAGGGTGCGCCCGATGTTCCGCCACCCGCGCCCGGGTGTCAGGTATGAACGCGCCACCCCGCACCGCCGACCGGCCCTCATTCCCCAGGGTGCGGACCGGGGAGCGGGCGGGGCGACGCACGCAACTCGTCGGCCACGAAGGGATCTGTCACCCATGTACACAGCATCGTCCTCCGTGTCCGCACCGCCCCGGCCGCAGCACCGCATCGTCCCCGCCGGCGCCGGTCCGTACCTCGCCCCCGTGACCCAGGCCGTCCGGCCCAGGCGCTGGGCGGGCGGCACCGGTACGCAGCCGGTCAGCGGGAGAATCGATCTGTCCGGCCCCCAGGGGGCGCAGCTGAAGATGGCGATCGCCTCGGTCCACCGGATCTGCCCGGAGTTCAACCCGGTGCAGGTGCTGCGGCGCAGCGGACGTTCCGTACTCATCGTCGGGACGACCGGGCGGACCACGGCGGTCGCGAAGTGTTTACTGGACCACTCCCCCGCGTGGGTCGAGCGGTTCCAGCACGAGATAGCGTCCTACCGCTCCTTCGTCCGCCACCGTCCGCCGGTGCGGGCGCCGCGGCTGATCGCGGCGGACCCGGAGAACTGCACGCTGGTGATCGAGCGGATGCCCGGGCGGGCGGCGGCGCTGTCGCGCCACCCCGTGGAGGCGCCGCCCCGGGCCGACGTGCGGGCCGCGCTCGGCGCGGTCGCCCGGCTCAACGCCTGGCGCCCGCCGGCCGGGACGTTCGACGCCCCGCTGGACTACGGCACCCGGATCGCGCGCTACCACGAGCTCGGTCTCTTCACCGACCGGGACCGGGACGACCTGCAGAAGCTGCTGCACGGTCTGGCGCACGCGGGCGGTCGGCAGGGCATGGGGCAGTTCTGTCACGGTGACGCCCTGCTCTCCAACATCCTGCTCTCCCCGGCCGGTCCGGTCCTCGTCGACTGGGAGCACGCGGGCTGGTACCTGCCCGGCTACGACCTGGCGACGCTGTGGGCGGTGCTCGGTGACGCGCCGCTGGCCCGGCGCCAGATCAGTCAGCTCGCCCAGCAGGCGGGACCGGCGTCCCGGGACGCCTTCCTGGTGAACCTGATGATCGTGCTGACGCGGGAGATCCGCACCTACGAGACGGCGGTGCAGCGGACGATGAAGGAGGCCCCGCCGGCCGGTTCCGTGCCGGTGCCCTCGGGGGCGCTCGCCCCCGGTGAGGAACAGCGGCTGCTCCTGAGGCGGCTGCACGACGACTGCGCCATGGCACGGCGGGCCGTGCGCGCGGCGGTCGGGACGCGCTGAAGGGCCCGACCGACGAAACGGGGGGTGCGCCGTGCGCCCGGTGCCGACACACCGGGACGCGGCGCACCGGCTCGTCCGGAGTGACGGGCGGGCCGGGCCTTCGGTCATTGGTCCACTCCACTGACGCGTCCCAGGCCCGGGACCCGTCTCCGCGAAACTCCGCCACCTGGCCTCCATTCCCGCTCTGACGTGGGAACTTCCGTGCGCGCAGGCGTGATTGACGGATCGTCCGGGACCCGATACCCCTGTACGGGTTCGGTCCCGCACGCCCCCGTGTCACCCCACGCCCCTGGAGGCTGCCTTGCTCCGTTCCGTGTCCCGCAGACGTACGCCACCGCGCCGGGTACCGAGGGCGGTGGGCGCCGTGGCGTCCGCCGCCCTGCTGCTTCCCCTGCTGTCCGCCGCGCCGCAGGCGGGTGCCGACGTCCCCGAGGCGGGTGTCCTCCAGGGGCAGTTCGCGCGGGCGGCCGCGCGCCACGGGGTGCCGGAGAGCGTGCTGCTCGCCGTCTCGTACCTCCAGTCGCGGTGGGACGCGCACGGTGGCGCGCCCAGTGTGACCGCCGGGTACGGGCCGATGCACCTGACGGACGCCGTGACGGCGCTGGCCGGGGCCGCCCCGCACCACTCCGGTGAGGAGGAGGACGCGCGCGGGGACGCCTCGCGGGCGGTCCGTTCGGGCGCGGCGGCGGAGGTGCCGTCCCCGGAGCGGCTGCCGGACCGGCTGCGGACCCTGGAGCGGGCGTCCGCGCTGTCGGGGATCCCGGCGGAGGAGCTGCGGACCAGTACGGCCGCGAACATCGAGGGCGGAGCGGCGCTCCTCGCGGCCGCCCAGCGGGAGTCGGGCCTGCCGGCCGGCACGGATCCGGCGGACTGGTACGGGGCGGTGGCGGCGTACTCCGGTGCCGACGACTCGGCGACGGCGGCCGCGTACGCGAACGACGTGTTCGACGTGATCCGGACCGGGGAGTCGCGGACGACGGACAGCGGCCAGGTGGTGACGCTCGCCGCCGCCCCCGGGGTCGCGCCCGCCACGGAGCAGGTGGACCGCCTGGGGCTGCGGCGGCCGGCCGGCGGTCCCGTGGAGTGCCCGCGTTCGGTGGCCTGCGAGTGGATCCCCGCGCCGTACGAGGAGTTCGGGGACGGGGACTACGGGAACCACGACAAGGCGAACCGGCCGGCGTCCCAGTCGATCGACTACATCGTGATCCACGACACCGAGGCCACCTGGGACGTCACCCTGAAGCTGGTGCAGGATCCGACGTACGTGTCGTGGCAGTACTCGCTGCGCTCCTCCGACGGGCACGTCGCGCAGCACCTCCCGCTGAAGGACGTCGGCTGGCACGCGGGCAACTGGTTCGTGAACGCCAAGTCGGTGGGGCTGGAGCACGAGGGCTTCCTCACCTCGCCCGACTCCTGGTACACGGAGGCGATGTACCGGACGTCGGCGCGCCTGGTCCGGTACCTCGCCGACCGGTACGACATCCCGCTCGACCGGCAGCACGTCCTGGGGCACGACAACGTGCCCGGCACCGTGACGTCCACGATCCGGGGCATGCACACGGATCCGGGTCCGTACTGGGACTGGGCGCACTACTTCAAGCTGCTCGGCCGTCCGATCACGCCGAGCGCCGGTCCGCACGCGGGCGTCGTCACGATCCGGCCGGACTACAGCGCCCACCAGCCCGTCTACACGGGCTGCGTGACGGCGGGAGAGGCATGCGCGCCGCACGGCAGCGGGGCGGTGCGCCTGCACACCGCGCCGAGCGCCGACGCCCCCCTCGTGAAGGACGTCGGTCTGCGGCCGGGCGGGCAGGACTCGACCACCGGGGTCAACGACACCGGGGCGCGCGCCTCCACGGGGCAGAGCTTCGCGGTGGCGGAGCGCCGGGGGGACTGGACGGCGATCTGGTACCTCGGGCAGAAGGCCTGGTTCCACAATCCGCGGCAGGAGCCGACGGCGGTGAACGCGCGGGGGAAGGTCCTGACCCCTCGGGAGGGTCTCGCCGAGGTGCCGGTCTACGGGCGGGCGTACCCGGAGGCGTCGGCGTACCCGGCGGGCGTGCCGGTGCAGTCGGTGTCGCCGCTGCCGTACAAGCTGCTCGCCGGGCAGCGGTACGTGGTGGGCGGCCGGACGCCGGGCGAGTACTACTTCGCGCCGGTGTTCGACCCGACGGACCACCGGGTCGTCCGGGGCCAGGAGGAGTACTACGAGATCCAGTTCGGCCATCGGGTCGCCTTCGTGAAGGCCGCTGACGTGCGGGTTTCCCAGGGCTGACGGGGGCTTGGCCGAAAGGTGAGGGGTGGTGTCGGACGGGCGGTCCGGCACCACCCCTTCGGCGTTCATACGACTATTCGGGAGATCGCGTGCGCCGTCCGGGCGACGGGTAAGGCTGGGCCCGCACAGCGACCCCGCTCACCGGAAGGCCCCTCCGCACATGCCTCAGCCCTTCGTTATGCCGGATTTCTATGTTCCGTATCCGGCGCGGCTCAATCCCCATGTGGAGGCCGCCCGCACGCACACGCGTGAGTGGGCGCGCGCGATGGGGATGCTGGAGGGCTCGGGCGTCTGGGAGGAGCACGACCTCGAATCGCACGACTACGCGCTGCTCTGCTCGTACACCCACCCCGACTGCGACGGCGAGGCCCTCGACCTCGTCACCGACTGGTACACGTGGGTCTTCTTCTTCGACGACCACTTCCTGGAGGTGTTCAAGCGCACCCAGGACCGGGCGGGCAGCAAGGCCTATCTGGACCGGCTGCCGATGTTCATGCCGGCGGACCCGGCGACCGGCATGCCCGAGCCGACCAACCCCGTGGAGGCGGGCCTCGCGGACCTCTGGCGGCGGACGGTGCCGTCGATGTCCGAGGGGTGGCGCGTCCGGTTCGCGGAGGCGACGGAGCACCTGCTCTACGAGTCGCTCTGGGAGCTCGACAACATCAACGACGGGCGGGTCGCCAACCCTCTGGAGTACATCGAGATGCGCCGCAAGGTGGGCGGCGCTCCCTGGTCGGCCGGACTCGTCGAGTACGCGGCGGGTGCCGAGGTCCCCGCCCAGGTGGCGTACTCACGGCCGCTCCGGGTGCTCAGGGATTCCTTCTCGGACGCCGTGCACCTGCGCAACGACCTCTTCTCGTACCAGCGCGAGGTGGAGGAGGAGGGCGAGAACAGCAACGGCGTCCTGGTCCTGGAACGGTTCCTCGGCTGCACGACGCAGGAGGCGGCGAACGCGGTCAACGACCTGCTGACCTCGCGCGTCCAGCAGTTCGAGAACACCGCGCTGACCGAGGTGCCGCTGCTCGCCGCCGAGCAGGGGCTGGGCCCGGCCGAGTGCGCGGCCGTGGCGGCGTACGCGAAGGGGCTCCAGGACTGGCAGTCCGGCGGCCACGAGTGGCACATGCGCTCCAGCCGGTACATGAACGAGGGCATGGTCGCCGGGCCTTCGCGGCTCGACGGGGTCCTCGGCACCTCCGCGCTCGACATCCGGACCCTGTTCGGGCGTCCGGCCGCCGCGCGGCACCGGGCGTTCACCCACCCGCCGCACCAGCACGTGGGCCCGTCGCTGCTGCCCGAGCTCGACCTGCCGTACCCCCTCACGCTCAACCCCCACCACCCGGAGGCGGCGCGGCACACGGTGGACTGGGCCGAGCGGATGGGGCTCCTCGACGACCTGTGGGACCGGCCGGCGGCGGAGGGCTTCGACCTCGCGCTGTGCGCGGCGGGCCTCGACCCGGACGCGTCCCCCGAGCAGCTGGAGCTCAGCGCCGACTGGCTCACCTGGGGCACGTACGCCGACGACTACTACCCGGCCTTCTTCGGGCGTACGGGCTCGCTGACCGGCGCGAAGGAGCAGACGGACCGGCTCAAGGCGTGCATGCGGCTCGACGAGCCCTCGGCCGGCGCGGCCCGCGCGGCGAACCCGCTGGAGCGCTCGCTCGCGGACGTCTGGGAGCGGACCGCCGCCCCCATGGCCCCGGAAGCGCGGGAGCGGCTGCGGGCGGCGCTCGACGCGATGCTCGACAGCTGGATGTGGGAGATGCACAACGTGGTGCAGCACCGGGTTCCCGACCCGGTCGACTACGTCGAGATGCGGCGCAGCACCTTCGGGTCCGAGCTGACCATGCTGCTGTGCCGGCTGCGGCAGGACGCGGCGCTGCCCCCGGAGCTCTTCCGGTCGGGCACGGTCCGCAGCCTGGAGAACGCGGTGATGGACTACGGAGCCCTGATCAACGACCTCTTCTCGTACCAGAAGGAGATCGAGGTCGAGGGCGAGGTGCACAACGGCGTGCTGGTGCTCCAGAAGTTCTTCGACTGCGACTATCCGACGGCGGTGGCGATGGTCGCCGACCTGATGCAGGGCAGGCTGCGCCAGTACGAGCACCTGAAGCAGCGTGAAGTGCCGCTTCTGTACGAGGACTTCGGGCTCGACACGACGCAGCGGGCGGCGTTCGAGGCGTATCTGCGGGAGCTGGAGGACTGGCTCGCCGGTGTCCTCCACTGGCACCGCACGGTACGCCGGTACGGCGCGGAGGACCTGCGCGCGGGAAGCGGCAGCGCGCTGCTGCGGCGCGGGCCCTCGGGAATCGGCACCTCGGCGGCGCGGATCTCCGATCTGCTCGGCACGGGGGCGCGCTGAGAGACGCCGAAGGCCTCCGGGAGGGTTCCCGGAGGCCTTCGGTGCGGCGGTTCAGGCGCGTCGGCCGCGGAGTTCGTCGAGCTCGCGGCGGTCGCGCTTGGTGGGGCGGCCGGCGCCCCGGTCGCGGACGGCCGCGACGGCGACGTGCTCGCGCGGCGGCGGGGGCGGGCTGTTGTCCACGAACGCCTCGGCGGCGACGGGCGGGCCGACGCGCTTGGTGTGGAGCTCCTTGACCTCGACGATCCGCTCCCGGCCGCCGTGGAAGATCCTGACCTCGTCGCCGGGCTTCACCGGCTGCGCGGGCTTGGCCCGTTCGCCGTTGACCTTCACGTGCCCGGCCCGGCAGGCCGCGGCGGACTGGGAGCGGGTCTTGGTGAGTCGGACCGCCCAGATCCAGCTGTCGACGCGCGCGCTCATCGGCCCCCGCTCCCCCGTCAGCCCTGCTGGAACAGCTCGGCGGGCAGCGGCTTGAGCAGCGCGTACAGGTCGTCGGTGATCGGCCGGTCCCAACTGGCGATCGTCACGAGGACGTTGTCGCTGCGGTCGAACTGGACGCAGGAGATGCGGCTCTCGGAGAGCTTGAGCCGCCGCACGATGAGGAGGTTGTCGCCCTGCATGACGGGGACGTCCTCGGTGTCGAGCACCTCGACCGGCTCGTCGTTCTCCAGGGCGGCGAGGAGCTGGGCCACCTCGAAGGGGATCTGCCCGTCGGCCAGCTCGCGCGCCGGCGACCCCTCGGGCAGGTTGCCGATGATCATCGCGGGGCCGCGGCCGCCGAAGAGGTCGTACCGGAGGAACACGCCCTGACAGGAACCGTCGGGGGCGGGCAGCAGACCGGCGCCGAGATTGCCGGGCCAGTCTCCCGGATCCATGGCCAGGACATCGAAGTCCGGGCCCGCGGGTGTGGCGGCGCTGCGGCGGCGGAGGAAGGACATACGGCCATGGTACGTGTCCCGGCGCGGGATGCGACGCGCCGGGCGGCACGGGGCGGTCAGCCCTCCGCCCCGGGCTCCCGGGGCTCCCGGTCCGCCTTCCGGAGGGCCTGGGCGAGGCCGGTGCGGTCGGTGCCGAGCTTGCGGTAGACGGCCGAGAGCAGCCGGCCGACGGCGGCGGCGTCGACGCCGAGGACGACGGCCGCGTCCCGGTCGCGGAGGGTGAGCTCGGCGGCGGCCCGCTCACGCGCGGTGAGCGTGTCCGTGCCCGCGGGGTGGAGCGGGCGCGGGCGCAGTCCGGCGGCCGCGAGCTCGGCGCGCGCCTCCTCGACGAGGCCGTCGGCGCCGCAGTCCTGGGCGGCCTCCAGGCCCCGGTACAGGTGCTCGGCGGCCTCACCGGCGCGTTCGGTGCGGCGCAGGGCGGCGCCGAGCGCGACGAGGGAGCGGGCCAGCTCGTACGCGGCGGGCGACTGGTCG
Organism: Streptomyces sp. NPDC056361; assembly: GCF_042262805.1. NCBI lineage: Bacteria > Bacillati > Actinomycetota > Actinomycetes > Kitasatosporales > Streptomycetaceae > Streptomyces > Streptomyces sp. NPDC056361. Next base: position 16,743 of record NZ_JBHJQI010000032.1, on the reverse strand, counting down.
AGCCAGTCGACGGACTCCTCCAGGAGCTTCACGCGCGCGGAGGGCTCGGAGACCTCGGCGGTGACCCGGAGCGCCGAGCCGGTCGCGGAGGGCGCACCGTACTGGCGGGCGCGGGCGACGGCGTCCTCGGCGGTCCTACGGGCGGTCACCGGGGTCGTGGCGGCCTCGGCGACGGCCAGGTGGAGCTGCCAGGGGCACCAGGCGGGGTTGCGCATGCCCCGCGGGTCGAGCCGGCGGCCGACGGCGGCCAGCTCGGCGGCGGCCTCCTCGGTGCGTCCCCGGGCGAGCAGCAGTTCCGCGTGGACGGTCTGGGAGTCGGGGAAGGTGACGGCGGCGGGGAACGGCTCGCCGAAGTCGTGCGCGTCGGCGATGCGGGCGGCCTCGTCGACGCGGCCGCGGGCGAGGAGCACCTCGATCATGACGCCGACCGCGTACCACTGGGCGGGGGTGCGCGCTCCGACGCGTTCGGACAGGCGCAGTCCGGCCCGCACGAAGTCCTCGGCCTCGACGAGCCGGCCGCGGCGGTAGCGGATGTAGCCGAGCAGGGTGTACGCGAAGGAGAGGTGGGCGCCGCGCCAGCCCTGGCGCTCGAACTCGGCGGTGCCGGCGGCGAAGAGCTCCTCGGCGCGGCCGGGGCGGTCGGCGTAGAGGAAGGTGAGGGCGGTGAGGACCGGGACCTCGAAGCCGCGGCTCTCGTCCGCCCAGCTGAGGCCGCCTTCCAGGGCGCGCTCGGCGTGCCCGACGGCGACGGCGGAGGGTTCGGCGCGGAGCGTGGCGTCCCAGGCGCGCAGGCCGATGATGTACCGCTCGGTGAGGTCGCGGCCGGTGAGCCGGTCGGCGAGGGCGGTGAGGCGGCGGGAGCGTGCCGGTGACTCGGGTTCGTCGGCGCGGAAGGCGTCCCACATGAACTTCTCGGCCTGCATGCGGAGCCTGCTGCGGGCGTCGGTGGTCTGCCGGGCCTCGCGGCCGAGGAGCTCGGACGCCTCGACGAGGCGGTCGCTGTGGGCGAGGACCTGCGACAGGCGGTAGACGATGCCGTGGCGGAGCGCCGGGTCGGCGACGGGCTCCTCCAGGGCGGCCCGCAGGTGGTTGACGGTGGTGGCGGGTTCGGTGAGGAGGGACGCGCAGCCGAGTTCGAAGAGGACGGCGGCCCGGTCGTCGGCGGCGGGGGGCTCGCGCAGGGCGCGGGCGAGGAAGCGGCGGGCCGCGTCGGGCGCGCCGGCGCGGAGGTTCTCGCCGGCGGCGGCACGGAGCCGGCCGACGACCCACGGGTCGCCCTCGGGGTGGGTCTCCAGGAGGTGCCGGGCGGCGGCGGTGGGGCCGAGTCCGGCGTCGACGACGCACCAGGCGGCCTGGCCGTGCAGGGCGACGCGGGTGGCGGCGGGGATGGAGCGGTAGACGGTGGTGGCGATGAGGGGGTGGACGAATTCGAGCGGGTCGTCGGGGTCGTCGGTCTCGGCGAGGACGCGGGCTTCGCGCAGCCGCTCGGCGCAGTCGGCGACCGCTTCGCCGCCGAGGCCGGCGACGGATCCGGCGAGCTGCGGGGAGATCTCGGTGCCGAGGACGGCGCAGGCCCAGGCGAGGCGGACGGTCGCGGGGCCGAGTCGTTCGAGGCGGGTGACGAGGCCGCTGCCCTTGAGGGCGGCGGCGAGGTCGCGGAGTTCGTGGGCGCCGCCCGCGGTGGGTTCCAGGCCGTGGTCGCGGACCTTGGCGGCGAGTTCGACCGCCTCGAAGGGGTTGCCGGAGGTGACCGTCCAGCATTCGCGGCAGAACGCGTCGTCGGCGTGGGCGCCGACCCGGTCGCGGACGAGGCTCGCGATGGCGTCGAAGGTGAGCGGAGCCAGGCCCAGCGGGCGCCGGCCGGACCGGTGTCCGGTGAACTCCGAACCCTCGTCGGGGAGTTCGTCGGGGCGGTAGGCGACGACGAGGAGCATGGGGAGCTCTTCGGCGCGCGGCGCGAAGGCGGCGAGCCAGCCGAGGGACTCGGGGTCGGCCCAGTGGGCGTCGTCGACGACCACGACCAGCGGGGCGCGGCGCACGGCGAGGTGGGTCAGGACCCAGTCGAGTCCGTCCCGCAGGCCCTGCGGGTCGGGCGGGGAGCCGTCGGCCGCGGCGCGCAGTCCGAGGGCGGGGCCGACGATGTCGTACCAGGAGCCGAGTCGTTCGCGGAGTTCGGTGTCGGTGGCGTGGGCGAGCTGGGGCTGGAGGAGCTGCCGGGCGACGTGGAAGGCGACGCGCTGTTCCCGGTCGCCGCCGCGTGCGGAGAGGACGGTGCAGCCGCGGGCCGCCGCGCGGCGGCGGATCTCGGCGAGCAGGGTGGTCTTGCCGAGTCCGGCGGGCGCGGCGTAGGCGAGGATGCCGCCGCGCCGGGCGGCACGGGGCCGGTCGGGTGCCAGGTCGGCGGGGTGGCGGGCGGTGTCCGCCGGGGCACTGCCGTCCGGGGCGGGGTGGGAGCCCCGGAGTGCCTCGGTGTCCCGCGGTGTCCCGTCGTCCGTCCGCGGGCCGCCGTCGCCCGGGGTGGCGTCGTCGTGGGCGGCGGGGGTGTCGGGGACGGCGACGAGGTGGGGGCCGCGGGCGCCTCGGGGCGCGGGGACGGGGTCGGGCCAGGGCGGGTCGTCGGCCAGGCCGGTGAGGAGGTCCAGCGCGTCCTCGGCCGCGGTGAGCGCCGTCTCGCGTTCGAAGAGGCCGAATCCCTGACGGGCCGGTCGGCCGCCCTGACGTGCCACGTTCCACCCCCACACCAAGGGCGTACGCCGGGTGCACGAGGGGCGGCGCCCGGCGGGTGGCCCCGCGAAAGCCCCAGCGTACGCCGGTTGGCACGGTGTGCAACGGTCAATCGGGGAAGCTTCCCGACCGCTCCGCGAGTCGGTGCAGAACGGTCAACGCCTCCTCGGCCCGGGCACGTTCGACGAACAGGTGGTCGTGGTGGAATCCGGCCACCACGTTGCAGCTCATGCCCGCCTCGGCGAGTGCGCCCGCGACGGCGGCCGTCAGTCCGACGGCGTCGAGCGCGGAGTGGATCCGCAGGGTGATCCGGCCCGCCACGTAGTCGTACGCGAGGCCGGCGGCGTCCGCCTCCTCCTGGCGTACGACGAGGGTGAGGCCCTCGGGCTCGGTGACGGTGACCACCGGGGCGACCCCGGCCGGGGCGGGGCCGTCCACCGTGGTGAAGACGTACCGGCCGGGGTCGAGGTCCGGCCGCATCCCGGCGAGGAGCCGGGTCAGATCGCGTTCCGCTGTCATGACCGCCAGCGTAGGCGCCCCCGGCGCCTTTGCTCAGGTGGCGGGCGGGGTGTCCCCGACCAGCCACATCGAGAAGAACTGGGCGCCGCCCCCGTAGGCGTGGCCGAGTGCCCGGCGGGCGCCGTCGACCTGGTGCTCGCCCGCCGCGCCGCGTACCTGGAGGGCGGCCTCGGCGAAGCGGATCATGCCGGAGGCGCCGATGGGGTTGGTGGAGAGCACGCCGCCCGAGGGGTTCACGGGGAGGTCGCCGTCGAGTTCGGTGACGCCGGCCTCGGTGAGCTTCCACCCCTCGCCCTCGGCGGCGAAGCCCAGGTTCTCCAGCCACATCGGTTCGTACCAGGAGAACGGCACGTACATCTCGACGGCGTCGATCTCGCGCCGGGGGTCGGTGACGCCGGCCTGGCGGTACACGTCGGCGGCACAGTCCCGGCCGGCCCTCGGGGAGACGAAGTCCTTGCCTGCGAAGAGGGTGGGCTCGCTGCGCATCGCGCCGCCGTGCACCCAGGCGGGCGGGCGCGGTGAACGGGCGGCGCCCGTACGGTCGGTGAGGATCATCGCGCAGGCCCCGTCGGAGGACGGGCAGGTCTCGGAGTAGCGGATGGGGTCCCAGAGCATCGGGGAGGCCTGCACCTGCTCCAGGGTGAGGTCGTGCTCGTGGAGGTGGGCGTACGGGTTCTTGAGGGCGTTGCGCCGGTCCTTGTACGCGACGAGGGAGCCGATCGTGTCGGGGGCGCCGGTGCGGCGCATGTAGGCCCGGACGTGCGGGGCGAAGAAGCCGCCGGCGCCCGCGAGCAGCGGCTGCTGGAAGGGGACGGGCAGGGAGAGGCCCCACATGGCGTTGGACTCGGACTGCTTCTCGAACGCGAGGGTGAGGACGGTCCGGTGGACGCGTGCGGAGACCAGGTTGGCGGCGACGAGGGCGGTGGAGCCGCCGACCGAGCCCGCCGTGTGCACCCGGAGCATGGGTTTGCCGACCGCGCCGAGCGCGTCGGCGAGGTACAGCTCCGGCATCATCACGCCCTCGAAGAAGTCGGGGGCCTTGCCGATGACGACGGCGTCGATGTCCGCCCAGGTGAGTTCCGCGTCGGCGAGGGCGCGGACGGCGGCCTCGCGGACGAGTCCGGCGAGGGACACGTCACGGCGGGCGGCGACGTGCTTGGTCTGGCCGATGCCGACGACGGCGACGGGCTCTTTAGGCACGGGGGTCCCCTTCCAGGACGGCGACCAGGTTCTGCTGGAGGCAGGGGCCGGAGGTGGCGTGGGCGAGGGCCCGGTCGGACTCGCCCCGGTGGATGCGGGCGGCGGCCTCGCCGAGTCTGAGGAGCCCCGCGGCCATCACGGGGTTGGCGGCGAGGGCGCCGCCGGAGGGGTTGACGCGGACGTCGTCGCCGAGGCCGAGCGCCCGGGTGAGGACGACCTCCTGCGCGCTGAAGGGCGCGTGGAGTTCGGCCGTGTCGACGGGCCGGTCGAACGCTCCGGCGCGTTGGGCGGCGAGGCGGGTGGAGGGCGAGTCGGTGAGGTCGCGCACGCCGAGGGAGTGCGCTTCGATGCGGTGGTCCATGCCCCGGATCCAGGCGGGGCGGGCGCAGAGTTCGCGGGCGCGGTCCCCGGCGGCGAGGATCACGGCGGCGGCGCCGTCGCCGATCGGCGGGCAGTCGCCGGTGCGGAGGGGGTGCACGACGTACTCGCCCTGGGGGCGGGCGCCGGGCAGTTGGGCGTGCGGGTTGGCCCGCGCGTCCTCGCGGCTGCGGGCGGCGATGGCCGCGAGTGCGGGTTCGTCGGTGGCGCCGGCGTCGACGAGCGCCTGTGCCTGGAGGGCGGCGAGGGCGACGGAGTCGGGCCAGAGCGGGGCCAGGTAGTACGGGTCGAGCTGGCGGGTGAGGACGTCGCGGACGGACCCGGGCGAGGACTTGCCGTAGGAGTAGACGAGCGCGGTGTCGGCCTCGCCGGTCAGCAGTTTCACCCAGGCCTCGTACAGCGCCCAGGCGCCGTCGGTCTCCACGTGGGACTCGGAGATCGGCGGCCACGCGCCGACGCCGTCGAGGGCCATCGTGAAGGAGAAGGCGCGTCCGGCCAGGTAGTCGGAGGAGCCGGAGCAGGTGAAGCCGATGTCGGCCGTCTTCAGTCCGGTCTGCCGGAGCACCTCGTGCAGGACGGGCATGACCATCTCGACCTCGGAGAGGTCGTCCGTGCGGCGCAGGTGGTCGCTCTGCGCGAAGGCGACGATGGCCACCTCTCGGTCCGGCGTCACAGCAGCTCCTTGTACGTGTCGTAGTCGGCGTCGGGTTCTCCGCAGGGCCGGTAGTGGTCGGGGTAGCGGCCGTCGTCGCTCCACACGGGCTCGACGCGCAGGCCCATCCGCACCTGGTCGTAGGGGATGCCGGCGATGCGGCCGTGGAGGGCGAGACCGGCACCGTCGAGGGCGATGTGGGCGTAGACGTACGGGACGTCGATGTCGAGGTTCTTCGCCTTGATGTTGACGATGCAGAACGTGGTGACCGTGCCACGCGGGCCGACCTCGACCCGGTCGGTGGTGGCCACCCCGCAGGTGGGGCAGGCGCCGCGGGGCGGCACGTACACCTTCGCGCACGACGGGCAGCGTTCGCCGACGGTGCGGCGCTCGGCGAGCGCGTGCAGGTAGCGGGTCTGGGCGCGGCCCGGGCTGTACGTGTAGTCCAGGCGGGCGGGGGCGACGATTCCCGAGACGGGGTCGTCGAACGTCCCGTCGTGGTCGCGCGCGTCGCCCCCTCCGGCGCTCTCGTGCGGTTCGAAGCAGGCGATGTCGGTGATCGCGCCGGAGCGTTCCTCCGCCCATCGGACCCGGACGCGCATCCCGGTGCGGACGGCCTCGGGACCGGGGGCGTCCAGGGCGTGGAGCAGGGCGGTGTCCGCGCCGTCGAGGCGGACCAGGACCCAGGCGAAGGGGGTGGCGAGCGGCTGCCCCGGGCGGGGCTCCGGGTTCCACGCCCAGGTGGTGACGGTGCCGGTGGCCCCGACCTCGACGAGCTCGCGGAGCTCGGCGGCGGTCTCGGGGTCGTACTCGACCGGCGGCACCAGGATCCGGCCGCCTTCCGCCCGGACACCCAGGAGGGTCCGCTCGCGCAGTCCGGTGAGGAAGGCGGACTGGACCGGGCCGAGGGAGCGGGTGAACGGGAACTCGACGACGAGGGGGGCGCGGAGGAGGTCCGGCGGTGGGGTGACGGTCATGGGCGGGCTCCTTGATGGCGGACGGGACGGGGAGTACGACGGGACGCGGGCGACTGGCTGCCGGCCGGCACGGCGGGGCCTCGGAGGCGGGCTCCCGGCGGTACGGCGGGACTTCGGCGGCTTGCTCCCGGCGGCACGGCGGGGCCGCGGCGGGTCACTCCCCGCAGCGCGGCGGGACTGCGGCGGGTCACTCCCGGCGGTACACCGCCGGTCGCTTCTCCGCGAAGGCCTTCGCCCCCTCCTTCGCGTCCGCCGTGTCGAAGATCGGCCAGCCGCGCTTGAGTTCGGCGGCGAGACCCTCGGTCTCGGTCATCTCGGCCGTCTCGTACACGGACGCCTTGACGGCCTCGACGGCCAGCGGACCGCAGGCGTTGATCCGTTCGGCGATGTCGAGGGCGGTGTCCAGGGCGGTGCCGTCGGGCACGACGCGGCCGACGAGTCCGATGCGGGCGGCCTCGTCGGCGGTGTACGGGCGGCCCGTGAGGAGCATTTCGAGGGCGTGGGTGCGGGCGATCTGGCGGGGCAGGCGGACGGTGGAGCCGCCGATGGGGAAGAGGCCGCGCCGGACCTCGAAGAGGCCGAAGGTGGCGGAGGCGGCGGCGACCCTGATGTCGGTGCCCTGGAGGATCTCGGTGCCGCCGGCGACGCAGTACCCCTCGACGGCCGCGATGACGGGCTTGCGGGGCCGGTGGTGGCGCAGCATGGCCTTCCAGTGCAGGTCGGGGTCGGCCTTGAGTCGGTCCCGGTACTGCTCGCCCTCCATGCCCTTGCCGGCGAGGGCCTTGAGGTCCATGCCGGCGCAGAAGGCGCCGCCTGCGCCGGTGAGGACGACCGAGCGGACGGTGTCGTCGGCGTCGGCCTCCAGCCAGCCGTCGTAGAGGCCGACGAGCATCGGCAGTGAGAGGGCGTTCTTGGCGTCGGGCCGGTTCAAGGTGAGGACGAGCGTGGCGCCTTCGCGCCGGACGCTGAGGTGTTCGGTGCCGCCCATGGGGGTCTCCCGTCTCCAGTTCTGGAACAGGTTGCAGGAGCCGGGGGTCCAGTTCAATAGTTTTCTGACACTCAGTCAGATTCTTCTGCGCACCCCCTTCCCCCGGTGACCGGTCGGCGCTGTAATGACCGCCACGTCCATGCGAGCGAGCGCGAACCGGGGTCAGGAGGAACGGTGGAGTACAACCTTGCCGACCTGTTCGAATCGGTGGTCGACGTGGTCCCCGACCGCGAGGCGCTGGTCTACGTCGACCATCCGGGGACCGGTGAGGAGCGCCGGCTCACCTACGCCGACCTCGACGCGGCCGCCAACCGGATCGCCCACCACCTCATCGACGCCGGCATCCGGCCCGGTGAGCACCTCGGCCTCCACCTGTACAACGGCGTCGAGTACCTCCAGACCGTGCTCGCCTGCCTCAAGGCCAGGATCGTGCCGGTCAACGTCAACTACCGGTACGTGGAGGAGGAACTCGTCTACCTCTACCGGGACGCCGATCTCGCCGCGCTCGTCTTCGACGCCGAGTTCACCGAGCGGGTCGCGGCGGCGCTGCCGCAGACGGAGAAGCTGCGGCACCTCGTGCGGGTGGGGACCCCGCCCACCCGTCGCCCGACCACCACCCCTCAGGGAGCTGCCACGCGGCACAGTGCCGCATTCGAGGACGCACCCGCACTCGACTGCGTGGCGTACGAGGAGGCCGAGGCCGCGGGCTCTCCGGAGCGCGGCTTCGGCCCCCGGTCGGCGGACGACCTGTTCATCATCTACACGGGCGGCACCACCGGCATGCCCAAGGGCGTCCTGTGGCGCCAGGAGGACCTGTTCTTCGCGGGCCTCTTCGGCGGCGACCCCTCGGGCGAGCCCGTGAAGCGCCCCGAGGAACTCGCCGAGCGCGTCGCCGCCGGCGGCGCCGGCATCACGTTCTTCCCCGCGCCGCCGCTGATGCACGGCACGTCCACCCTCACCGCGTTCATCGCGTTCGACTACGGCCAGCGGGTCGTCCTGCACCGCAAGTACGTGCCCGAGGAGGTCCTCCGCACGCTGGAGAAGGAGAAGGTCTCCAGCATCTCCCTGGTGGGCGACGCGATGCTGCGCCCGCTCGTGGACGCGCTGCGCGGGCCCCTCAAGGGCACGGACCTGTCCGCCCTCTTCAGCCTGTCCTCCTCCGGGGCGATCATGTCCGACACCGTGCGGGCCCAGCTCCAGGAGCTCATGCCGCACGTGCTGCTGCTCAACAACTTCGGCTCCACCGAGTCCGGTTCCAACGGCCGCGCCACCGACGACTCCGGACCGGCCAAGGGCTTCCGGCTCCACGTCAACGAACGCACCCAGGTGGTCGACCCGGTGACCCGCGTCCCCGTCACGGCGGGCGAGACCGGCCGCCTCGCACAGCGGGGCCACGTCCCGCTCGGCTACTACAACGACCCCGCCAAGACCGCCGAGACCTTCTTCGAGCGCGACGGCGTGCGCTGGGTCCTCCTCGGCGACATGGCGACGGTCGACGAGGCGGGGGTCGTCACCGTCCTCGGACGCGGCTCCCAGTGCATCAACACCGGCGGCGAGAAGGTCTACCCGGAGGAGGTCGAGCAGGCCCTCAAGTCCCACCCCGACGTCTACGACGCCCTCGTCGCCGGCGTCCCCGACGCCCGCTGGGGCAACCACGTCGCCGCCGTCGTCCAACTCCGCCCGGACGCCCCGCCACTGGACCTCGACGCCCTCCAGACCCACTGCCGCTCCCACCTCGCCGGCTACAAGGTCCCCCGCCAGCTCGTCCTCGCCGACCGCATCGAGCGCTCCCCCAGCGGCAAAGCGGACTACCGCTGGGCCCGCGCGGTGGCGATAGCCGCAGACACCTCCCCGGACACGCCCTGACGTGACGTGACCTGGCGGGGGCGGGGGCGGGGGCGGTGCCCGCGCCCCTCAACCCCTAGCGGTCCAGCTCGGACATCCGCCGCCTGCTGTCGCCGTCCGTGGCCTGCTGGCTGCCGGAGATCAGCAGGATCCCTTCGGGGAGCGCGCCGTTCAGGTGGTTGCCGAAGGCGGTCGTGCAGGTGGCGAGGTCGCCCAGGACCGGGGCGAGCACCCCGGCGACGGCCGCGCCGAGCTCTCCGCTCGCCGCGGCGGTGGCGTGCTCGCGGGCGGCGTCGGACAGCAGGCCGGCGGTCTCGCCGAGGACCTGGGTCGCGACTTCCCTGAGCCGGCTCGCCGCGCGTTCGTGTTCGGCGTGGTCGACGCTGATGCCCTCGGCGCCGGTGCCGCCCGGCCCGGTGGGGAGGTCGTTGCCCCAGGCGCGGCCCGTCCCCCCGTCGGATGCTCCGTCACGGGCCTGGCCCCCGACGCCACCCGAGACACCTCCCGCGAGGCCGGCGGCGACGCCTGCGAGGCCGGCCACGGACGGTTCGCGCAACAGCCGTTCCAGCGCGGACGAGACGAGCCGATGGCACTTCTCGACGGTGGCCCGCGACTGGACCTGGGCCTGTGTCACGGCGGTGACCACGGCGGCCTCGGACGCGCCGAACGTCACCACTCCGGCGGCGAGAGCGGCCGCGGTCTCCTCGGCGCACACGGCCGCGATCTGGGTGACCTGCCCCTTGGTCACGGCGATGACGTCACCGATCTCGTACGCCGTGGCGCCCGTCGCCCGCGCCGCCTCCGCGACGGAGGCGACGTCCTGGTTCATGACCTTGTCCCAGTGCTGAGCCAAGGCGTCCATCGCCTCGCCCCGGCCCGACGAGAGCAACCGCTGGACGTGTCGGTTCGCGTCCCCCGCGTCGTCCCAGATCGAGTCGGCGTAGCGGCGCAGGGCGTCCGCGACCGCGTAGTAGGGCGCCTGGCCGGCCTCCGGCTGGACGAGATACCCGTCGACCAAGGCCTCGTACAGATCCGAAACGACGTCTGTCATGGCGTGAACTCCCCATCGTTTAGCGCGTGTTGACCCCCGATGCCCCACGCGTGGCGTTCACCGTCCCACGCGCCCCGTGGCACCGCCACCGGATCGCCGTGAAGGGGACGTGCGCCTCGGTCGATGCGCGCTCGCGCCGCCGCACCCCCGCTTCAGGCGGCCTGGGGTCCGGTTGCGTACGCGAGGGGTGGGGCCATCGCGCGGACGTCCGCGCCTTGGCCGACCCAGAGGCCGATGTAGAGGGCGGCGGTGGCCTCCAGGAGGCCCGCACGGTCGAGGCCGCCGGCGGTCAGCGGTGTGCAGCCGGTGGCCCGTACCAGTTCCGCCACGTGAGCGAGGGCGGTCGGGTCGTCGCCGCAGACCGGGACCGCGAGCGGCAGGCCGTCGAAGGCGGGAGGGGTCATCCGCCACACGTCCTCGTGGCAGAGGTTGAAGGCCTTCACGACGTGCGCGCCGGGTGCCGCGTCGGCGAGGCGGCGGGCCGCGGAGGCGCCGCCCTCCGTGAGGAGTCGGAAGCCCGGTCCCACGGGGTTGGCGCAGTCGAGCAGGGCCTTTCCGGTCAGGGGCGTGCGGAGTTCCGCGACGACCTCCGCGCCGGCTCCGTACGGCAGCGCGGCCAGGACCACGTCGCCGAAGCCGGCGGCCTCGCGCAGGCTCCCGTGCCGTGTGCCGCCGCCGAGCCGCGTCGCGAGGTCCCGCGCCTTCCGCCGGTCGCGGCCTCCGAGGAGCACCTCGTGCCCCGCCCGCACCCAGTGCGTGGCGAGGGCGTCCGCCATGTTCCCCGTGCCGAGTACGCCGATCCTCATCGTTCCGTCCCTTCGCCGGGACCCGGTGCGTCCCGGGCCTCTCGAACGACATTAGGGAGCGGGTCGGGCACCATCTGGTACGTGACTTCCGACGGATACCTCGCCGACTGCCGCGCCCGGCTCGCGTTCGACCTGCTGGCGAACACCTGGAACTCCGTGGTGCTCTGGTCCCTCCGTGGCGGCCCGAGCCGCCACGGCGAACTGCGCGGGCGGATCGGGGGCATCAGCTCCAAGGTGCTCACCGAGACGCTGCGGCGCCTCGAGTTCAACGGCCTGGTGGAGCGGCACGCCGACGCCGGGCCGCCGCCGCGGGTCTCCTACGAACTCACCGCCCTGGGAAGGTCCTTGCTCGGTCCCATCGACGCGTTCGGCGCGTGGGCCTTCGAGCACGGCGACGAGGTGATGGCCGCGCAGGAGCGGCACGGCGGGTGAGCCCCGGCCCCAGCGGAAGGGGAAGGGGAAGGGGAAGGCTAGCGCGCCGGGACGCGGGACGCAGGGACAGCAAGGAAGCAGGGACGTAGAGAAGCAGGGGCGCGGAGATGCCGGGACGCGGGGCGCTCAGCCGAGGCCGAACTCCCTTACCGCCGCGAGGAACGCGGCCGGCCGGTCGGTGTGGACGAGGTGTCCGGCGTCGACGGTGACGAGGCGGGCTCCGGGGATGTCCTCGGCCAGAGCGGACAGGTGCGTCTGGGAGAGGTGGCTGGTCGGGCCGCCGGCGAGGACGAGGGTGGGCGCCGTGATCGCGGCCGCCCGCTCGCGCCAGGCGGGGTCCGGCGCGTTCAGCTGGGCGTCGGTGGACGGGACGATCTCCCAGTCGAAGTCCAGCGGACCGTCGGGGCGTTCGGCGGTCGGGCGGGGCGGGTCGAGCGGCACGAAGCCGGGCGGTTCCTCCAGGACGAGCCTGCCGATCAGGCCGGGTTCCCGCTGGGCGAGGAGCCAGGCGGCCCCGGCTCCCATCGAGTGGGCGACGACGGTGGCCCCGGTGAGGCCGACGGCGCGGAGGAAGCCGCCCAGTTCGTCGCGGAAGTCGTCGAAGCCGTACCGGCCCGGGCGGTCGCTGAGGCCGTGGCCGCGCAGGTCGACGGCGTACACGCGGTGGTCGGCGGCGAGGTCGGCGGCGACCTCCGTCCAGGTGGTGGAGTTCTCGCCGCGGCCGTGGACCAGGACGACCGGCGGGGCGCCGTCGGGGCCGAGGACCCGGTGGGCGAGGCGTACGCCGTCGACGGTGACGGTACGCACCTCCGGGTCGAGGAAGGCGGCGACCGCACGGACGAAGGCTTCGGCGTCGTCGACCCAGGGGAAGTGGCCGGCGCCCCGCTGGACGACGAGTTCGGCGTGCGGGAAGCAGGCCGCCGCCTCCGCCGCCCTGGCCGGGGTCGGGCCCCCGTCGTACTCCCCCGCCAGGACGAGGACCGGGGCCGTGAGCGCGGCGAGGTCGCGGCGGGTGCGCTCCGGGTCGTAGGCCCCGTCTCCGTGGTAGGCGGACGCGGCGTCCCAGTGCGCCTGCCGGGCCTCGGCGGCGGCGTGCTCGCGCGCGGCCGCGTCCCAGCGGCCGTAGGCGAAGGGTGCGGCGACCTCGTGGACCCGGGACGGCGGGGTGTCCGGCCCGAGCGCGTCGAGCGCGGCCCGGGCCTCCGGGTACCACGGCCGGTCGGCGAAGAGCGTGACGGCCTCGTCCCACTCCTCGTCGGTGGTGCCGACGCCGACCGCCCGGCCGGCCGAGGTGACGAGGACGAGCGAACGGACGCGCTCGGGGTGGGCGGCCGCGTACAGGGTGGCCAGGTTCCCGCCCGCCGAGTGGCCGAGGAGGTCGATCCGCTCCATGCCGAGGTGCGCGCGGAGGGCCTCGACGTCGCCGACCTGCCGGTCGCACCGGTACGTGCCGGGGTCGGCGGGTTCGGCGCTCGCCCCGGTGCCGCGGGCGTCGAGCAGGACCAGGGTGCGGTGGGCGGCGAGCCCGCCGAGGTCGCCGAGGTACTCGGCGTCGCGCATCGGCCCGCCGGCCAGGCACACGAGCGGCTCCCCCGTGCCGTGGGTCCGATAGGCGAGCACGGTGCCGTCGTGCGTGGTGAAGAGGGCCATGCCCCTGATCCTCACCGGCCCCGGACCATCGTCGCAATCGGTTTCGCGCAGAGCACGACGGCGCGCGCGATACGGTGGGCGGACCGTCCCCGAACCGCGAAGGAACCGTTCCCCCGTGCCCGACATCCGGGAATCCGCACTGCGCGGCGACTGCGCGAACTGCTTCGGCCTCTGCTGTGTGGCGCTGCCCTTCGCCAAGTCGGCCGACTTCGCCGTGGACAAGTCGTCCGGCGAGCCCTGCCGGAACCTCCGGGAGGACTTCCGCTGCGGCATCCACACGCGGCTGCGGACCAGCGGCTTCCAGGGCTGCACGGTGTACGACTGCTTCGGCGCCGGCCAGCACGTGTCCCAGGTGACCTTCGGCGGCGTGTCCTGGCGGGAGGCACCCGAGACCGCCCGGCAGATGTACGAGGTGTTCCCCGTGGTGCGCCAGCTCCACGAGCTGCTGCGCTACCTCACCGAAGCCCTGGCGCTCCGGACCGCCCGCCCGCTCCACGCCGAACTCCGCACGGCCCTCGCCCGCGTCGAGGCGCTCACCCGCGGTACCCCCGCCGACCTGGAGAAGCTCGACGTGGGACCCGTACGGGCCGAGGTGAACCCGCTGCTCCTGCGCACGAGCGAGCTGGTCCGCGCCACGGCCGGCGCGAAGCCGAAGAGCCGGCGCGGCGCCGACCTGATCGGCAAGCGGCTCCGCGGTGCCGGGTTCCGGGGCGCCGACCTGCGCGGCGCCCTCCTCATCGCCGCGGACCTGACGGGCGCGGACCTGTCGCTCGCCGACCTGATCGGCGCCGACCTGCGGGACGCCGACCTGTCCGGCGCGGACCTGACGGGCGCGCTCTTCCTGACCCAGCCCCAGCTGAACTCGGCGCGCGGCAGCGCCTCCACCCGCCTGCCCGACGGCTTCGACCGCCCCGCGCACTGGACGGCCTGACGGCCCGGGGGCCGACCGCGCGCGGTCACTACGGTCGGACCACCGGTACCTGCCGGACGTCGTAGGTGTACGGCGTCGTGGTCGTCAGCGGCAGGAAGCCGAGGCGCTGGAGGATCGGGCGGCTGGTGGGCGCCGCGTCGACGTGGACGTAGCGGTGGCCGCGGGAGGCGGCGAGGCGGGCGCGGTGGGCGACGAGGGCCCGGTAGAGGCCCCGGCCCCGCCAGGCTTCGACGGTGCCGCCGCCCCAGAGGCCGGCGAAGTCGGTGCCGGGGCAGAGTTCGAGTCGGGCGGCGCTGACGGGCTGTCCGTCGGCGAGGGCGACGACGGCGGTGACGGTGCGCGGGTCGGCCGCGAGGTGGTCGATGAGCTGTCGCCCGAGGTGGGAGCTGTCGGTGCCGAAGGCGCGTTCGTGGACCTCGACCACCTGGCGCACTCCGGCCTCGTCGGTGACGTCGACGAGTTCGACGCCGTCGGGGAGCGCTACCCGCGCGGGCAGGGCGGCGGCCTCGGCGACCATGACGGTCTCGGGCTCCCCCGCGGTGAACCCGGCGGCGAGGAGGCGGGCGCCGAGGTCGGCGGGCGTGTCGTGCGAGGACAGCTTCCATTCGAAGGGCAGGCCGGCGGCACGGTAGTGGTCGATCTGGGCGGCGATGGCGCCGTCGGCGCCCGCCGCGTCGAGCGCGGACCAGACGACGCCGTTCCAGGCGTGGGCGGGGCCGGTCCGGCGCACGACGTCACCCTCGCGTTCGATCCGGCAGCCCGGTCCGTCGGGTTGTGCCTCGCGGCGGAGCTGCCGGTCGTGCAGGTCGCGGAGTTCGGGCGCGGTGAGCGGATGCCGGGGTGACATCGGGTACTGGGGTGACATGGGGGTCACCCCATCATCCGCCTCCCGGGCCGGGCAACGGGATTCACCCGGCACGGGACGCCGGTGCCACCAGGTCACGGGCAGGGAGACCGGGCCCCTGCTGAGGCTGAGCCGCGGACGTCCGGTGCTCTGACGGGCCCCGCGACCCCTTCGTCACTCTCCGAGCCCAGGCGTAACGCACCGTCGCGTTCCGCTTCCGGGTGCGGCACGGTCGGGCTGGTGCACCCGGCGGCGGCAGCCGTCCCGCGAGCGGCCCACGCGCTCCGCCGTACGGGGGCCCGTGTGAGCGGGGAAAACTTCCGCCACCCCCTTGCCAAGGCGGGGGTGTCGGCGGTTTAACTGGCCCGGAACGTATCTACCGAATGATCGGTAGTCCGTTTTACGGCAACGGAGGAGCGGCGCATGACGGAACTGCTGGACAGCGGCGAGCGGCTCGGGCGGGACGAGTTGGCGGCACTCCAGCTGGAGCGGCTGCGCGCGACGCTGCGCCACGCGTACGCGAACGTGGACTTCTACCGCCGCTCCTTCGACGCCGCCGGGGTGACGCCGGACGACTGCCGTACGCTCGCCGACCTCGCCCGCTTCCCGTTCACCGCCAAGGCGGACCTGCGCGACCACTACCCGTTCGGCATGTTCGCCGTCGACCAGTCCCGGATCCGGCGCGTGCACGCCTCCAGCGGCACCACCGGCCGGCCGACCGTCGTCGGCTACACCGACCGGGACCTCGGCACCTGGGCGGACGTGGTGGCCCGTTCGCTGCGCGCCGCCGGCGCCCGCCCCGGCCACAAGGTCCACGTGGCGTACGGGTACGGCCTGTTCACCGGCGGTCTGGGCGCCCACTACGGCGCGGAGCGGCTCGGGTGCACGGTCATCCCCGCATCGGGCGGCATGACGGCCCGGCAGGTGCAGCTGATCCAGGACTTCCGGCCCGAGGTCATCATGGTGACCCCGTCCTACATGCTCACGCTGCTCGACGAGTTCGAGCGCCAGGGGGTGGACCCGCGGTCGACCTCCCTGAAGGTGGGCGTGTTCGGGGCCGAGCCGTGGACGGAGGCGATGCGGAAGGAGATCGAGGACCGGTTCGCGATCGACGCCGTCGACATATACGGCCTGTCGGAGGTGATCGGCCCCGGTGTGGCGCAGGAGTGCGTGGAGACCAAGGACGGGCTGCACATCTGGGAGGACCACTTCTACCCGGAGGTCGTGGACCCGTTCACGGGCGAGGTGCTGCCGGACGGCGAGGAGGGCGAGCTCGTCTTCACCTCGCTGACCAAGGAGGCCATGCCGGTGATCCGCTACCGGACCCGCGACCTCACCCGGCTGCTTCCGGGCACCGCCCGGGTCTTCCGGCGGATGGAGAAGGTCACCGGGCGCAGCGACGACATGATCATCCTGCGCGGGGTGAACCTCTTCCCCACCCAGATCGAGGAGATCGTCCTCCGCACCCCGGCGGTCGCCCCGCACTTCCAGCTGCGGCTGACCCGGGAGGGCCGGCTCGACGCCCTGACCGTCCGCGCCGAGGCGCGGGCGGAAGCCACTCCCGCGCAGCGTGCGGAGGCGGCCCGGGCCATCACCGCGGCCGTCAAGGACGGCATCGGGGTGTCGGTCGGCGTCGAGGTGGTCGACCCGGAGACGCTGGAACGTTCGGTGGGCAAGATCAAGCGGATCGTGGACCTCAGGGAGTCGTAGATGCCCCGTCCGGAGAGTAGCCCGCGCGGGCTACTC